>CAJUFP010000116.1 GCA_910585645.1 uncultured Hungatella sp.
TGAACCCGGACGGGACATCTCTCCTTCTCTGACTGGCATCACGACAATCCCCGCCTTTGCTCACTCAATTATATATCCCCCTTACGCAAAATCAAACAAAGACAACTGATTGGACTCCGGCAGATCCCCAAACAGCCCCAGATCCCCCATCAAATCGCAGATGGTCTTGCTGACCTTGGTGCGGTTCCTGAAATCCTCCTTGGACAAGAACGGCCCGTCCTTCACCGCGTCCACCACGCCGTCCGCCGCCTTGTCCCCCAGACCGTCTATGCTGGCAAAGGACGGCATCAGTTTTCCGTCTATGATCTGAAAATCCCTTGCCTTGGCCCTGTAGATGTCCAGAGGCACAAACTCAAACCCTCTGGCATACATCTCCTGGACCACCCGCATATCCCTCATGGAGTCCTGTTCCTTCTTGGACAAACTGTCCCACCGCTTCTTATAATCTGCTATGTAGTATTCCAGCTTATCCCGCCCCTGGCACATGATCTCATAGCTGAAAGCATTGGCACGGATGCTGAAAAACGCCGCGTAGTAGGCCAGGGGATAAAACACCTTGCAGTAGGCGATGCGCCAGGCCATCATCACGTAGGCCGCCGCGTGGGCCTTTGGGAACATGTACTTGATCTTTAAACAGGAGTCAATATACCACTGTGGCACGTCATGAGCCAGCATGGCCTCGATCCAGTCCGGCTTCAGCCCTTTGCCCTTTCGCACCGACTCCATGATGGTAAAGGAAAGCCCCTCCTCCATGCCCTTCTGGATCAGGTACACCATGATATCGTCACGGCAGCAGATGGCCGTCTGGATAGTGGCCTGACCGCTTAGGATCAGGTCCTTGGCATTGCCCAGCCACACGTCCGTGCCGTGGGCCAGTCCGGCGATCCGCACCAGGTCGGAGAAATACTTAGGCTTGGCGTCCAGAAGCATCTGCATGGCAAAATCCGTTCCGAACTCCGGCACCCCCAAAGCCCCCAGGGGACAGCCGCCGATATCCTCCGGCGTGATGCCCAGGGCAGAAGTGTTCTGAAACAGGGACATGACCTCCTTACAGTCCAGGGGAATGTCCTTCACCGGGTCCAGCCCGGTAAGGTCCTGCAGCATCCGGATCATCGTGGGATCATCGTGTCCCAGAATGTCCAGCTTTAACAGGTTGTGGTCAATGGAGTGGTAATCAAAATGGGTGGTCACCGTGGTGGTCTCCATGTCATTGGCAGGCCGCTGGACCGGGGTAAAGGAATAGATCTCCTCCCCCACCGGCAGGACCACGATTCCCCCCGGGTGCTGTCCCGTGGTCCGCCGCACCCCCACGCACCCCTGGACGATGCGGTTGATCTCGCAGCCTCTCTTCCGGTCCCCCCGCTCCTCATAGTAGTTCTTCACATACCCGTAGGCCGTCTTGTCCGCCAGGGTGCCGATGGTCCCGGCCCGAAAGGTCTGGCCTTTACCGAAGATCACCTCCGTGTAGTCGTGGGCATGGCTCTGGTACTCCCCGGAAAAATTTAAGTCAATATCCGGCTCCTTGTCCCCCTTAAATCCCAGAAATGTCTCAAAAGGGATGTCGTGGCCGTCCTTTTTCATCAGGGCGCCGCACTTTGGGCACTCCTTATCCGGCATATCGCACCCGCTCATCCCCCCGAACTTCTTTACCTCCTCAGAGTCAAAGTCCGAATAGTGGCACTCCGGGCAGTAATAGTGGGGGCTTAAAGGGTTCACCTCCGTGATCCCGGACATGGTAGCCACCAGGGAAGACCCTACGGACCCTCGGGATCCCACCAGATACCCGTCCTCATTGGACTTCCACACCAGCTTCTGGGCGATAATGTACATAACCGCAAATCCATTGGAGATAATGGAGTTTAACTCCCGCTCCAGCCGCTCCACCACGATCTCCGGCAGATTGTCCCCGTAAAGCTCTCTGGCCCGGTTGTAGCAGATATTTCTTAAGGTCTCGTCAGAGTTTTCGATCACCGGAGGGCATTTGTCCGGCCGCACAGGCGAGATGTTCTCGCACTGGTCGGCAATGCGCCTGGTGTTGGTGATCACCACCTCCTCCGCCTTGTCAGGCCCCAGGTAGGCGAACTCGTCAAGCATCTCCTGGGTGGTCCGAAGATACAAAGGCGCCTGGTCGTCGCTGTCCTTAAACTTCCTGTGGGACATGATGATCCTGCGGTAAATCTCATCCTCCGGGTCGAGAAAATGCACGTCGCAGGTGGCGCACACCGGTTTGTTAAACTCCTCCCCCAGATGAACGATCTTCCGGTTAATGTTTTTTAGATCCTCCTCGCTCTCTATGGAGCTGTCCTCATCCCGAAGCATAAAATCATTGTTGCCAATGGGCTGGATCTCCAGATAATCGTAAAAATCCACGATCTTTCCCACCTCCGTGTCCGGGATCCCCCGAAGCACCGCCTGATAAAGCTCCCCCGCCTCACAGGCCGAGCCGATGATCAGCCCCTCCCTGTACTTGCGCAGCAGGCTTCTGGGGATCCTGGGCCTTTTGTGGTAATAGTCAATGTGGGACCAGGACACCAGCCGGTACAGATTGGTCCGCCCCAGGTCATTCTTGGCCAGGATGATCACGTGGTAGGAAGGCAGCTTTTTTATCTTTTCCCTGTCCATGTCCCCCAGACGGTTTAACTCGTCAAGGGTGTGGATGTCCCTGGCCTTTAACATCTTCAAAAACGCCAGAAAGATCTCCGCCGTGGCCTCGGCGTCCTCCACGGCCCGGTGATGGTTCTCCAGGGAAATGTTCAGCACTTTTGCCACCGAATCCAGCTTATAGCGGCTGATCTGGGGCAACAAAATTCTCGCCAGGGCCACCGTGTCCAGCACCGTAGGATCAAAGGGAAGGCCCAAAAGCCTTGCGTTCCGGTCAATAAAGCTGACGTCAAAAGAGGCGTTGTGGGCCACCAGGGCCGCCCCCTCACAGAACTTTAAGAAATCCGGCAAAACCTTGTCGATCTTAGGCGCGTCCAGAACCATGGCGTCGTTGATCTTTGTCAGCTGTTCGATGCGGAAAGGGATAGGCTCGTCCGGATTGACAAAAGTGCTGAACCGGTCTGTGATCTTCCCTTTTTCCACCCGCACCGCCCCGATCTCGATAATATGGTTGGTGAGAGGCGAAAATCCTGTGGTCTCAATGTCAAACACCACGTAAGGGTCGTCAAAATCCTGGCCTCTGCCATTGTCCACCAGCTGTTTCTCGTCATCCACCAGATACCCTTCCACCCCGTAGATGACCTTAAACGGATCTCCTTTGTCCAGGGCGTGGCTGGCATCCGGAAATGCCTGGACGCACCCGTGGTCCGTGATGGCCAGAGCGGGCATGCCCCACTTTTTGGCCCGCTTCACCAGATCTTTCACGTCGCTGACCCCGTCCATATCGCTCATCTTGGTGTGGCAGTGGAGCTCCACCCGCTTCACCAGGCTGTTATCTGTCCTCTGGTCCGAGAAATCCTCGCATTTTTTTAAGCCCACCACAGACCCGATGGTCAGCTCCCCGTCAAACTTGTCAATGGTGGTCATGCCCTTTAACTTGATAAACTGCCCCTTATTCACTGCCTTGTCAATATCCTCCAGGGCGTCCTCCCGGACAAACAGCTTCACGGTGATGGTATCCGTAAAATCCGTGACATCAAAGATCACAATGGTCTTGCCGCTTTTTAAAAGCCGGCTGTCCTTGGCAATGATCTTGCCCCGGATGGTCACTTCCCCCATCTCGCCGGCAATGTCCCGGATCTGGGAAAATTCGTCCTCAAAATCCCGGCCGTAGAGCACGTCCGGGTTGTCGCTCTTTTTTTGGTAACTGCCGAATCTGCGGGGTTCTTTGGAGAAGGTTTTTTTCCCGGTGTCCCCAGATCTTCCGCTGTCAAAAAATGCCCCTGGCGAGGTAACTTCTCCCTTTGCGTCTCTGCCTGCCTGGGGCAAAGGCTGTGCCCCGGCCATAGCCGCCTTACTCCTCTGCCCATTCGCATCCGCGGTCCGCCCTTTTTCAGCCGCAGGATCGCCGGTTCCCCTGGCCGCAGGCCTTTTGTCATCCACATATTCGTTCTGCCCCGGAACATTTCCCGCAAACATGGGATGATTCAGGATTTTCTCTTCAATCTCTCTCTGGATCTGGGCCTCCCTCTGTTTTAACAGTGTGTTCTCTGACGCTTCTACAAACTCATATTCCACATCCACCGGCAGTCCGCACCGCTCGTAAAAAATTTTCTCCAGGATTCGTTTCAAATCCCCTGTTTTTTCCCGAAAAACCCCATTGTCCTCCACAGTCATCCGCAGCAGATTTGTCTGCGGAAAACTGCATCTGGCTTTTCTCATGATATTATACTCCACAATACTGTAGCTTTTCAGCTCATAGAGCAGGCTATCCCTGTATACCTGAAAAAGCTTCTCCGGATTATACTGTCCTGACAGACTGTATTTCTCCATGATCTTTACCGTAAGTTTTTTTCCGGGAAACAACTGCTCCCGAATCCCTTTCTCCAGGGCATGGATGTTTCTCTTATCGATCAGCCTTGGGCTGTTTATGTAGACGCGTAGAGAACTTCGATCCCTGGTGGAAGAAACCCGCTCCACACAGACCAGTCTGAAAAGCTCATTCATCTCCGCTGTCATATGTAGATCTGGAAATACCTCCAGAAATGATTTTGCCATCTTACCACTCCTGTTCACGTTTTAAAGGATCGTCATAAGCAGCACTCCTGCTCCGCTGGCCAAATTTTTCTCATGAATATGCTTCAAAAGGTCTGTTTCAAACTTTGAGGAATGTTCCGCAACTCTGCTGATACAGGAAATAATATAAATATAATCTTCCCGATCAATCCTCCCCCCTTGCTTCACAAAATCCGCTAAGAGGATCATCTGGATCATAGCAAACTCAACCGCTGTGTAAATAAACTTTTCTTTTGACTTTTCATACTCCGGTATGGTGATCATATAGGAAAAGATGCGATAAACCCAATAGTTTGTATAAAATCTGCCATACTCGGCTCTGCAGTTTTCTTTAAACGCCTGTACATCCGATAAATACTGCTCCATTCCGCATTCTGAAAAATACAGTTCTGCCTGCCTGATCAATTTTGCGAAACGCTGGGATTCTGCCTGTGTATATTGTTGCATGATGAAAAACAGCTGTCTAAGAAACTGATACTGTTTTCTTCCATCCACAAGCTGGCCGATCCGCGTTTCCAACCCCCAAAGAATGGCTTCCTGAGCGTAAAGGCTGACCTCCTTTTCAAATGCTTCGCCATCAAGCTGATCCTCCCGATACATACGGATTCCCTCTTCCAGAACCGTAAACGCTGTAAACAGGCGGGTATTCAGGGATATCTGGGGCATACTCTGAAGGATTTCCACCATAGACGCCCGCACTGTACACTCAAATAAATACAACCGCAAATGCGGATACTCCGACACGGTTCTCTGATCCTGACCAGTATCAAACTCAACCGCGTCTTTTTCCATCAGCATCGATATGACCTCCGGACAGGACATAAAAAGATACCCTTCTAAGGTTTCACCGTACTGATGAAACTGACGGGGATACATCGTACAGACCGTACTTAAATACTCAGGTCCCAATTTGAGCACAACTCTGCACAGGTTATTATCAGTCAGCATCGGACACCTTTTATGATCAGCCAGCCGGACAGATACCCTGCCTTTGGTATCATCAAGCCACTCTTTTGCCAAAACGCCCAGCTGTTCTTCTTTCTCGATCATTTTTTCATAAGTTTCTTTATCTATTTCCACTCTCCAGCCCACGCAGCATGTGTTTGAACAGGCGTCCGCGCTGCATTTAAACTCCTTATATATATCTACTGTAAGATAGTTCACAACAGTTCCTTTCTCTGATATGCCATGGTATATCATCCCCGCAGCTTCAAAAGCTCCTCCCGAAGAGCCGCCAAAAGCTCCCCTTCCGGAAGCTTTCTGACCACCTCCCCTTTCCTTATAAGAAGCCCTTCTCCCACACCTCCCGCGATCCCAAGGTCCGCCTCCTTGGCCTCCCCCGGCCCGTTGACCACGCAGCCCATGACAGCCACCTTCACGTCCAGATCGTCAAATTCCGTCACCATAGTCTCCACCTGCCCGGCCAGGCCGATCAGGTCGATCCGTGTTCTCCCGCAGGTAGGACAGGATACCACCGTAACCCCGCCCTTTCTAAGGCCCAGAGTCTTTAAGATCAGCTTTGCCGACTTCACCTCCTCCACCGGAGCCCCTGTCAGGGAAACTCTGATGGTGTCCCCGATCCCCTGACTTAAGATCAGCCCCAGCCCTATGGCCGACTTAATATTGCCCGCTGTCAGAGTCCCGGCCTCGGTGATTCCCACATGGAGAGGATACCTGGTTTTGCCGGCAATCAGCTCATGGGCTTTGATGCACATAAGAACGTCGGAGGACTTGATGCTGATCACCAGGTTGTCATATCCCATATCCTCGATAATCCTCACCTTGTCCAGGGCGCTCTCCACGATTCCCTCCGCCGTAACGCCGCCGTACTTTGCGATCAGGTCCTTTTCCAGGGACCCGCTGTTGACCCCCACGCGGATGGGGATCCCCCGCTCCCTGGCCTTATCCACCACGGCCCGCACCCGGTCCGCAGAACCGATATTGCCGGGATTAATGCGGATCTTATCCGCCCCGTTCTCTATGGCCGCAATGGCCAGGCGGTAATCAAAATGAATGTCAGCCACCAAGGGGATGTGGATCTGCCTTTTGATCCGGCCCAACCCCTCTGCCGCCTCCTTTGTGGGAACCGCCACCCGGATAATGTCGCATCCCGCCTTCTCCAATTCCAGGATCTGCTCCACCGTAGCCTTCACATCCTCGGTCTTGGTGTTGCACATAGACTGGATCAGGATCGGATTTCCGCCTCCGATCACCCGGTCCCCGATCCGCACGATCCTGCTTTCCTCTCTTCCCATGGTTCTCCTTAACTCCCTTCTCCCCTATTTAAAAAACAACATGGCAATATCATTAAACAGCACGAACACCATAAAGCCCATCAACAGCGCCATGCCGGCCATGTGGACCATGCCCTCCTTCTCCTTGTCAACCGGTTTCCCCCGAAGGGCCTCCAACAGAAGAAACACCAGACGCCCTCCGTCAAGAGCCGGGATCGGCAGCAGGTTCATGACCCCTAAGTTGGCGCTCAGCATCACGCACAAATTGGCCAGCGTCAAAAGCATGGTCTCAAGCCCGTACTGCCTGGTCTCCTCCACCGTCTCGTCGATCATGCTCACCAGACGCACAGGCCCTGCCATATCCTGGGCTCCCACCTGTCCCCGGATCATCATGCCAATGCTCTTCACCACGGTCTTCATCCAGTAGACCACCTCGTAGGCCCCGTATTTCACCGTCTCCAGAATCCCTCCCGTGGGCTGCCGATAGCCTCTGGTCTGGATCCCCAGCATGTATCCGCCGTGCTCCTCCGAGTATCTGGGCTCCAGCCGGGCCTTTCTAAGCTGGGTGGAACCGTCCTCCAGGGTCCTTCGATACTCTACGTCCACCGGCTCCGAAGGGTGCAGATACATGTACATGGTCACATCCCGGTACACCATAACCCGCTCCCCGCCCAGCCGGGTGATCACGTCCCCTGCCTCCATGCCCTGCTCCTCGGCGGAAAATCCGTCCAAAACCCCTGTCAGCTCCGCGGGATCATACCCGGCCACATGGATGATGGCCAGGGCCAGGACAAAAGCCAGGAGAAAATTAAACACCGGCCCCGCGGCAATAACCGCGATCCTGGACCACACCGGCTTGTTGTTAAACGCCTTGGGGTTGGCGTCCTCCTCATCCTCCCCCAGCATCATACAGGAACCGCCGAAAGGCAGCCCCTTTATGGAATACCGGGTCTCCCCCTTCACAAAACTAAACAGGCGGGGTCCCATGCCTATGGAGAACTCCACCACGCCGATACCGCATTTCTTCGCTACAATGAAGTGTCCAAACTCGTGGATCAGAATGATGATCCCAAACACAAGGATCGCCACGATCATGCTCATACTTTCGATACCTGCTTTCTAATGAAAATAAATAGAACCTTCGGTCACCCCAGAAGCTCATAGGTCCATTGTTCCGCTTCCAGGATCTCCTCCACCCCAGGCTTATCCACCACCTTATGCGCCTCCATGGCCTGCTCAATCTTATCCGTGATCTCCAGATAGGAGATCCGCCTGGCCAAAAACTCCTTAACCGCCCACTCATTGGCCGCGTTAAACACCGTCGGAAGGCTTCCGCCCCGCTCTCCGGCCCGCCAGGCAAGAGAAAGACCTCTAAAGTTCCGGAAATCCGGCTTCTCAAAGGCGATCTCGTTCAAAGTCCAAAAATCCAGGCGCTCCCCGGGAAGAAATCTTCTCTCCGGATAGTACAAAGCGTACTGGATGGGCAGCTTCATGTCCGGCGTGCCAAGCTGGGCCATAACCGCGCCGTCCTCAAACTCCACCATGGAGTGGATCACGCTCTTTGGCTGGATCACCACCTGGATCTGGTCCATCTCCACCCCAAACAGCCACTTAGCCTCCATCACCTCCAGGCCTTTGTTGACCATGGTGGACGAATCAATGGTAATCTTTCGGCCCATGGACCAGTTGGGGTGCTTTAAGGCGTCCTCCACCTGCACATCCCGCATCTCCTCCCTGGTCTTTCCCCTGAAAGGCCCGCCGGAAGCGGTAAGCAGGATCTTGTGGATGCTCCTTTTGTCCTCCCCGTTAAGGCACTGAAAAATAGCGCTGTGCTCGCTGTCCACAGGCAGGATCTTTACGCCCTTATCCCTGGCCAGCGGCATGATAATATGACCTGCCGTCACCAGGGTCTCCTTGTTGGCCAGGGCAATATCCTTCCCCGCCTCCATGGCCGCTATGGTAGGCCGTATGCCGATCATACCCACCACGGCTGTCACCACCGTCTTTGCCCCCGGCTCTGTGGCAGCCTCCAAAAGGCCGTCCATGCCTGACACCACCCGCACCGGCAGATCCGCCACCTTTATCTTTAATTCCTTCGCTCTCTCCTGGTCCCACACACAGGCAATCAAAGGCTTAAACTCCCGGATCTGCCGCTCCAGAAGTTCAATATTCTGCCCTGCCGCCAGTGCCGTCACCCGGATATCCCCGTTATGTTGCACAACCTCCAGGGTCTGGGTTCCTATGGAGCCTGTGGAACCTAAAATCGATATGTTTCTCATTCCGTATTCCTCCCGTCAAAAAACCGCTCTCTCTCACTGCGCCAGCGTGATCACCAGGTAGATGGCCGGAGCCGTAAAGATCATGCTGTCAAACCGGTCCAGGATTCCTCCGTGTCCGGGGATCAGATGGCCGTAATCCTTCACCTGATGGTTTCTCTTGATCGCCGAAGCCGCCAGATCCCCCACCTGGGAGATCAGAGCCGCGATCCCGCAGGCCAGGGCGCAGGCCACATAAGGATTCCTAAGCTCCATCATCTCATGGCCCAGCAATGCCGCGTAGGCATACCCTAAAACAGCCGCCCCCGCCACGCCGCCTACAGCGCCCTCGATGGTTTTCTTCGGACTCAACGTAGGCGTCATCTTATGTTTTCCAAACAGCTTTCCCGCGCAGTAGGCGCAGGTGTCGCACCCCCAGGAGCTGAAAAAGATCAGCCACACCAGATAAGCCCCATCCGGCATCTGCCGCACCTGGTACAAATAGGACAGCATGACCGCCACATAGAACACGCCGAAAAACGCCGCTGTCACTTCCTCGGTCTTGTACTTTGGAAACGTAAACACATAAAAACTCATAAGACACATCAAAACCCCAATGGCCATCAGCGTCACATACTCGTGACCGTCAAACCAGATCAGACCGTAGTAGACTCCGCAGGCCAGATACCCGATGGCGGCAAGAGGCGTCCTCTCGATCTTTAACACCCGATAAAGCTCAAACAGCCCCACCATGGAAACGGCTCCGTTTACCACAAACAACAGGCTCCCGCCGGCTCCCACGATCAGAACCGCCAGAACCACCAGGATGATCCCGCTTATTAACCGGGTCGTAAACATGCAACCACCTCCGTCTTTAAACCCTGCCGCCAAATCTGCGTTCCCTCTTATTATACGCAGCAATGGCTTTTTCTAATTCTTCCTTATTAAAATCCGGCCACAGACAATCTGTCACATAGAACTCCGCGTAAGCCAGCTGCCACAAAAGATAGTTGGACAGCCTAAGCTCCCCGCTGGTCCTGATCATCAGATCCGGGTCCGGAATATCCGCCGTGTCAAGGTATGAGGCAAATGCCGCCTCGTCGATGCCGTCCGCGTCCGCTCCCGACGCCTGATAATCCTTTACCAGCTTCTTTGCGGCCCGGACGATCTCATCCCTGCCCCCGTAATTGATGGCGATCACAAACGTCATGCCCGTATTGTCCTTGGTCCCTTCCACCAGATCGTCAATGCCCTTTATGATGTCCGGGGCAAACCGCCTTTTGTCCCCGATCATCCGCACCCGCACGTTGTTGGCAGAGGCGATCTTCAAAAGGCGCACCATATAATACCGAAACAGCTGCATCAGCGCCCCCACCTCCTCTGTGGAGCGCTTCCAGTTCTCCGTGGAAAACCCGTACACCGTAAAATATTCAATTCCTGTGTCCGATGCAATCCGGACCATCTTCTCCAGAGTCTCGCACCCCGCCTTGTGGCCCATAGCCCTGGGAACTCCCCGTCTCTTCGCCCACCGGCCGTTGCCGTCCAGGATAACCGCCACATGTTTCGGTATCACCATATGTTCTAAGCTCATAGCCATCTCCTGTTTCCTTACACACAGCAAAGGGCAGGTAAATGCCCGCCCCCTCTGTATTTATCTCCTTATCTGCCAAACTGCCAAACGGTAACCGCTCTGCCAAGATCACACGGTAAGGATCTCCTTTGTCTTGGCCTCCACAGCCTTGTCCACCTTCTCGGTCATCTTGTCGATCATCTTCTGGATCTTGTCAATGGCCAGCTCTAAGTCGTCCTCGGACAGCTCCCCGGCTTTCTCCATCTTTTTAAAGCTGTCGTTGGCGTCACGGCGCACATTGCGCATAGCCACCTTTGCAGCCTCGCCCTTTTTCTTCACATCCTTGGCCAGCTGTTTTCTCCGCTCCTCCGTCAGCTCCGGGAACACCAGACGGATCACCGTGCCGTCATTGGTAGGGTTGATGCCCAGATCAGAGGTCAGGATCGCCTTCTCAATGACCTTTAAAAGATTCTTCTCCCATGGCTGGATCACGATCATGCGGGCCTCCGGCACGGAAATATTGCCCACCTGCTGTAAGGGCGTGGGAGTGCCGTAATAATCCACCTTGATCCTGTCAAGCACATGGGGGTTCGCCCTTCCTGCCCGGATGGTCCCATATTCGCTCTGGAGAACGTCCAGAGTCTTGTTCATCTTGTCCTCATAAGGTTTTAATAATTCCTGCATGATTTCCTCCTGATCATACGGTCACTATGGTGCCGTTTATTTTTCCCTGCATGGCGTTTGCAATGCTGTCCGGCTCGTTCATATCAAACACAGCCATGCTCATCCTGTGCTCCATGCACATGATGGACGCGGTCAGATCCACCACACCCAGCTTTTTGTCGATCACTTCCTCAATGGAGACGGTCTCATACTTTTTCGCGTCCGGGTTCAGGGCCGGATCGCTGTCATAGACCCCGTCCACAGACTTGGCCAGCAGAATCACGTCCGCCTCCATCTCCACAGCCCGAAGGACAATGCCCGTGTCCGTGGAAAAATAGGGATGGCCTGTCCCCCCTGCAAAAAACACTACCTTGCCCTGGCTAAAATACTCGTTGGCCAGATCCTTGGAAAATAACTTTGTCATGGTCCCGCAGGCAAATGGGGTCAGGATCTCCGTGTCCATCCCCGCGCCCCGAAACATCTCCGACACGTAGATGCAGTTCATCACAGTGGCCAGCATGCCGATCTGGTCCGCCTTTACCCGGTCCATATCACTGCTGGTCCGCCCCCGCCAGAAGTTACCTCCTCCGGTGACGATCCCCACCTCCACTCCCGCGTCCACGGAAATCTTTACCTGCCTGGCCACCTCTCTCACCGCGGCCTCGTCAAATCCCGTCTTCTTCGGGCCTGCCAGGGCCTCTCCGCTTAATTTTAACAACACTCGATTCCATCTCATGGTCCGGCTCTCCCATCTTGTTTGCTTAACCTGGCCTATATTATATCACACAAAACACGCCTTGGAAAGAAGTTCTTTTAATTGGCTTCCCTGATCTGAAACCTTCTCACCAGCCCCTTTAAGATCTGGGCCTGGCTGGACAGCTCCTCACTGGCCGCCGCGCTCTCCTCCGATGTGGCGGAGTTGGTCTGGACCACGCTGGAGATCTGGTCAATGCCCAGAGTCACCTGGGCGATCGACGCCGCCTGCTCCTGGGAGGCGTCAGAGATCTGGTGGATCAGTTTGGCCGACTCCTCGGAGGCAACCACGATGCGCCCGATGGACTGGGCCGTCTCGTTGGCAATGCCGGTCCCCTCCTGCACCGCCCGAACCGTGGCCTCGATGAGAGCCGCCGTGTTCTTGGACGCCTCCGCGGACTTGCTGGCCAGATTGCGGACCTCATCCGCCACCACGGCAAAGCCTTTGCCTGCCGAGCCTGCCCGGGCCGCCTCCACGGCTGCGTTCAGGGCAAGGATGTTGGTCTGGAACGCGATATCCTCAATGGTCTTGATGATCTTGCTGATCTCTGAGGACGAGTCGTTGATCTCATTCATGGCAGCAGTCATCTGCTCCATCTGCTTTTTGCCCTGCTCCAGCTCCGTGGCCGTGGCCATGGCCTGCTCGCTGGCCAGCTTGGCGTTCTCCGCGTTGCTGGCCACGTGGTCGTGGATATCGTTTACCGTGGCCGCCAGTTCCTCCACAGAAGACGCCTGCTCTGTGGTCCCCTGTGCCAGGGACTGGGCGCTGCTGGCCACCTGATCCGCGCCGCTGGCCACCTGGAGGGCGCTGGTGTTCAGTTTGCGGAAGGTATCGTTAAGCGTGTGGATGGTGCGCTGGAACGATTCCTTGATGGGGGCGAAATCCCCCGCGTACTCCATGTTCATCTCCAGTCTGAGATTTCCCTTATCAAGTTCTGCCAGGGCCGCGGAAATATCTCCGATATAATCCCGCCACGTCTGCACCGTAGTTGCCAGCGCCCTGGTCAGATCCCCGATCTCATCCTCCGAACCGGACACACAGACCTCATCCTTCAGATTTCCAAGGCTTAACTCCTTAAGGCGGTCCGACGCCTCTTTGATGGGATCCGACATCCTCCTGGCGATCACGGAGATCACGCCAATGCCCACAACAAAGATCGCCGCGCCGGAAACGCAGATAAGCAAAAGGGCGATGCTGCTGGACCGATTGCAGTCATCCAGCTCCTCCTGGATAATGGGAAGCATGTCCTCCTCATAATTTCCCGTCCCGATATACCAGCCGTAAGGCTCAAACTTCTTGATAAAGCCTCTTTTGGCCTTGGCCTCCGACTCTCCCGGCTTGGCGAAGTAGAAATCAATAAACCCGCCCTCCGGCTTATCCCCGGCAGCGATGGTGTCCCGCACAAAATAATTCCCCTTCTCGTCCTTTGAGTCATAGCGGTTGGTTCCTTCCACCTCCGGTTTAATATGTACGGCGCTTGTCCCGTCCGCCATGTCGGCCCAGAAATATCCGGACCCGCCGTTATACCTGGTGGAGCGGACAATGGACTTGGCGTTCTCCATGGCCTGCTCCTTTGTAACCAGGCCGCTCTCATACTTCTCGTACTCAGCCTCCAGCACGCCCACCATGCACTCCACCTGACTCTGGATGATCTGGTCCAGCTTTTCCTTCTCAGCTACGATCACTTTATTATAGGCAATCCGCAGGGATACATAAGACAACAGAGAAAGTAAAAATACAGCCGCAAAGGTAAGGATACCGATGCTTGAAATCAATTTTCCGCGTAGTTTCAGTTTCATAAATAACTCCTCTCTTAAAAAACCTTGTGTTTTATGACATTTCAACAAAAAATATCATAAATGTTCCATTCATATCATTATAATCCATAATTTGTCAAATGTCTATAGCGCTTTGGCAGCACTGACGATTAAATTTTTCTTCTGCACAACCAAAGCCCTATATTCATATT
>CAJUFP010000117.1 GCA_910585645.1 uncultured Hungatella sp.
GGCATATCTGAACCCGGACGGGACATCTCTCCTTCTCTGACTGGCTTCACGACAATCCCCGCCCCTTGCTCACTCAACTATACAGTAAAAAGCCCCTCAACAATAACTCCCTAAATCCCCTACACTCACCCACCCACCAAAACTACAACAGCCCACATGACAAACCGTCACATGGGCTGCACCTCCTACATCCTAATTCCATTCCCTAAACATCCAGCACATACGCCGTAATCAGCTTCGCCGTATTCTCAATCCCGTCCATATGGCACCGCTCCATGGCATGGCTGCCGAACACCGCCATCCCGAAGGCTCCGGCCGCCACATTATTCCCGGCCTTTAACGCCGCGTTGGCGTCGGTGCCGTACCGGTAGAAGACATCAACCGCATACTTGCACCCGGCCTTTTCCGCCTGGTCGATGAGGCGGTTGGTCAGAGCCCTGTCGTAGGGCGTAGCCGCATCCTTGCGGCAGATGCTGACCGAATGCTCGTCCCCGTCATAGTCCGGCCCGATAAGCCCGATATCCACGGCCACAAACTCCTCCACCTCAGGAGGCACGTACGTCCCGCCCAGGCCGATCTCCTCAAAATGGGGAAATGCCAGAAGAGTTCTGTACTTTGGCTTTAACCCGTTATCCGTCAGGTACTTAAGCATCCCGAAACATGCCGCCACAGCCGCCTTGTCGTCCAAAAACCTGGACTTGACAAAGCCCTTCTTTGTGTACTGGAAATGGGGTTCCTGGTAGACGATATCCCCGTGGCGGATCCCCAGGGCCCTCACCTCATCCTTTGTGTGGACATCCTCATCCAGGCTGATGATCATGGTGTTCTCATTGCGCTCCAGGGTCTTGGCATCGTCAAACACATGGACAGAGTGGGACTGGCAGGCCATGATACCGCTGTACTTCTTTCCCTCCCTGGTAACCACATGGACCGTCTCCCCCTCCAGGCTGGGGAAATTTAAGCCTCCCAGCTGCCGGACGCGCAGATACCCGTTGTCGTCGATCTTGCGGACCACCATGCCAATGGTGTCCAGGTGGGCTCCCACCATAACGGTCCTTGAGTTGTCCTCCCCCTCGATCGTGATATAAGCCGTATGCTTCCTGTCATAAGTCACCTTCTGCCCAAACATCCCGGCGTACTTCTCGATCACCGGGTTGATCTCCTCATAGTAGCTCACCGGGCTGGGCGTATTGATAATCTCCTCCAGACACTTTAACACAAACTCATTGTCAATCTTATATTCCATCATCCCGTCTCCTCATCTTAAGCCGCCCGGCCCCGTCCTCCCAAACCTCCTCTGATTTGCTCAGCCGCAGCCGCCGGACAGCCCGTTATGTTTTAAAACTCCTCACTAAAATGGCAGGCCGCAAAATGGCCCTTTTCCGTCTCCTTCAACTCCGGCGTCCTCTCAAAACACTCCGGCTTTGCGTACTCGCACCTGGGCGCGAACCGGCAGCCCGGCTTCGGGTCTATGGG
The DNA here is from genome assembly GCA_910585645.1 of uncultured Hungatella sp. GTDB lineage: Bacteria > Bacillota > Clostridia > Lachnospirales > Lachnospiraceae > UBA3402. The sequence goes on from CAJUFP010000117.1 coordinate 1,477, forward strand.
AGAGGTGATCTCCCCCTTAAGCAGGATCCGCTTTTTCTTCTCCCCCAGCCTTGGCACGGGAATGGCCGACAGAAGAGCCTTGGTGTAGGGGTGGGTGGGATGCTCAAACAGCTGCTCAGCGGACGCGTGCTCCACCACCTTCCCCAGGTACATGACCATGATCTCGTCGGAGAAATAATTCACCACCGAAAGGTCATGGGTAATGAAAATATACGTAAGCCCCAGATCCTGCTGCAGCTGCTTCAACAGGTTCAGAATCTGGGCCTGAATGGACACGTCTAGAGCTGACACCGGCTCGTCGCAGACAATAAACTTAGGCTTCATTGCCAGAGCCCTGGCAATGCCGATCCTCTGCCGCCGTCCTCCGTCCAGCTCATGGGGGTACGTGTTCACAAGCCTTTCCGAAAGGCCCACCAGCTCCATCAGCTGCAGCACATGATCCTGCTGCTCCTTCTTGTTCTTATGTACCTTGTAAAGCCGCAGGGGCTCCCCGATGATCTCACTGACCGTCTTTCTGGGATTCAGGGACGCAAACGGGTCCTGGAAAATGATCTGCATCTGGGACCGGAGACGGCGCATCTCCTGGCTGGATACTTTCGTGATATCCTTCCCCTCAAAGAACACCTCCCCGCTGGTAGGCTCATGGAGCCGCAGAATCGCCCGCCCTGTGGTGGACTTTCCGCAGCCGGACTCCCCCACAACGCCCAGGGTCTTCCCTCTCTCCAGGGAAAAGGTCACGTCGTCCACCGCGTGGAGCACCCCGTTAGGCGTATTAAAATACTTTTTCAGATTCTTCACATCCAGCAGGATATCACTCATGGCCGTCACCTCCTAAAGTCACTCCCGTCCCCTCCTCATAGGCCAGGCAGGCCACCATGTGGGTGTCGGAAAGCTTTGTCACCGCCGGAACCCGGCTCTTGCAGATGTCTTTGCAATACTTGCACCTGGGATGGAACGCACACCCTGCCGGCAGGTCCGTAGGGTCGGGCATCAGCCCCGGTATGGGCTTTAACTGCTCGCTGCGGTTGTCAATATTGGGCAGGGACCCGAATAAGCCTTCCGTGTAGGGATGGCTTGTGCTGTTGAAAATATCCTCCAGGGTGCCGTGCTCCACAATACGCCCCGCGTACATAATGCTCACATTGTCGCAAACTTCCGCCACAATTCCCAGATCATGGGTGATCATCAGCATGGATGTGCCGTACTTCTCCCTCAGCTTCTGCATCAGGTCCAGCACCTGGGCCTGAATGGTCACGTCCAGAGCTGTGGTGGGCTCGTCGGCGATCAGCAGATGGGGATTGCACACCAGCGCCATGGCGATGATAACCCTCTGCTTCATGCCGCCGGAAAACTGGTGGGGGTACTCACTCCCCCGGTTCCCAGGGATTCCCACCATCTCAAGCATGGCCATGGCCTTCTTAAGGGCCTCCTTCTGGTCGATCTTCTCATGGAGCTGGATCACCTCCGCGATCTGGTCTCCAACAGTCATAACCGGATTCAGGGAAGTCATAGGGTCCTGAAAGATCATGGACACCTGGCTGCCTCTGATGCCCTCCATCTCCTTCTCACTGTAGGAAAACAGATCCTTTCCCTCCAGGGTGATGGAACCCCCGGTGATCTTTCCCGGCGGATCCGGCACCAGCCGAAGGATGGACAGGGCCGTGGTGGTCTTGCCGGCCCCTGTCTCCCCCACCAGTCCCAGGGTTTTGCCCTTCTCAATGGCCAGGTCAATGCCGTTGACCGCTTTCACCACGCCGTCCACGGTCTCAAACCGGACTTCCAGATCCTTTATCTCCAATGTATAGTTGGTATCATGTTCTGCCATTTCCTGCCTCCTCTACTGTTTAAGTCTTGGGTCAAGGGCATCCCGAAGCCCGTCTCCCAAAAGGTTCAGGGCCAGAATGGTGATCACAATGGCAAGCCCGGGGAACAGAGTCAAATGTACTGCGTCCCGAAGGAAATTGCGCCCTCCCGAAAGCATGGCGCCCCACTCCGGATCCGGCGGCTGAACCCCCAGGCCGATAAAACTTAAGGACGCCGTGGAGAGAATCGCCCCTGCCACGGACAGAGTTGCCTGAACGATGATGGGCGCCAGGCAGTTGGGGATGATCTCCCGGAAAATGGTGGTTACGTTGGTAGCCCCGATGGCCCTGGACGCCTCCACAAACTCCTGATCCTTCACGCTCATAACCGCCGCCCGGACGATCCTGGCGTAGGTGGGAATGCCGGACACGCCGATGGCCAGCATCACGTTCACCAGGCTGCTGCCCAGGGCCGCCACGATGGTCATGGCCAGAAGGGTGCTGGGCACTGCCAGGAAAATATCCATGACGCGCATGATAACGTTGTCAACCCTGCCGCTGTAAAACCCCGCAAACGCTCCCAAAATGCCTCCCAGTATCAAAGACACGGACACGGAGATCAGTCCCACCACCAGAGACACCCTGGAGCCGTGGATGATCCTGGCAAAAATATCCCGCCCGAACTCGTCGGTTCCGAACCAGTGCTCCGCGCTGGGCCCCTTTAAGCGGTTGGCAATATTCTGGGCGACAACCTTGGTCTCATAATCCGCTATGACATCGGCAAACACCGCGCACAGCACCAGAACCACCAGGATCGCCAACCCTAACATGGCCATCTTATTTCTGGCCAGACGCTGGCACACTTCCACGGTCATGGAACGCTTTTTTGCTTTCTTATTCTCCATTGCTGTCACCTCCTTATTTGTATTTTGACTTGATCCGCGGATCAATGTAGGCGTAAAGGATGTCCACGCACAGGTTCACGATGCTGAAGCAGATGGAGAAAATGATCACGCATCCAAGCACTGCAGGCGTGTCCTTTGCCTTTATGCTGTTGACCAGGTACGTGCCCACTCCCGGCCAGGAGAACACGGCCTCCGTCAGCACGGCGCCGCCCAGGAGGGAGCCGAACTGGAGTCCGATGACCGTCACCACGGGGATCAGGGCATTTTTCAGCGCGTGTTTATAGATAACGCTTCTGTAGCCCACGCCCTTGGCCTTGGCCGTGCGGATGTAGTCCTGACGGATAACCTCGAGCATGGAGGAGCGGGTCGTTCTCGTTATGTTGGCCATACAGCCGGTGCCCAGAGTGATGACCGGAAGCACCAGGGCCTTCCACCCTTCCGAACCGCCGGAGGGGAACCACCGCAGATGGAGGGAGAAACCGATGATCAGCATAAGCCCCAGCCAGAAGTTGGGCGTGGCCACGCCCAGAAGGGCAAAGACCATACTCACGCTGTCTATGAGAGAATACTGTTTTGTGGCCGAAATAATGCCGATGGGGATGGACAGGACCACGGCAAAAACCATTCCCCAGAATGCCAGTTTCAGTGTGTCCGGAAATCTGGACATAACCTCCGTGAAAACAGAACGTCCGGATTTGTAAGAAGTGCCCAGGTCTCCGTGGGCAAGCCCAACCATGTAACGCCCGTACCGAATCAGCACCGGGTCGTTGAGCCCTAACTCCTCATTCAATGCCTCTATGGCCTCTATGGGGGCATCTTCCCCAAGAATGGTCCTGGCCGTATCTCCCGGCGCCAGAGACATAATAAAGAAGACCAGGAAGGAGACACCTATCACTACCGGAATTAACATGATAAGACGCTTGATGACGTATTTATGCATGGTGAATTCCTCCTTCTTATACGTTATATTGCTTTGTCATAAACCGCAGGGCCCTCCCGCATACATTCGCGCGATACCCTGTGGCGCGTTGTCATAAACCGCAGGCCCCTGCCTGTAAGCGTCAACAGGCTTTCCTATTGACAAGTGTACGCCCCGGGCGTACTTTCTTAGCATAATTGTCACCAACCATATCCGGCTGGTGACAATCAAGGTTCTATCAATAGTGAAGCGCATAGAAGTCATGCATCTGAATCGGAGAAGGAGTCATACCCTTTAACTCCGCGTTACGGGCAATCAAGCCTGTAGGGGTATACAGCGGAACCCAAACCGCCTCATCAGACAGAGTCTTAAGGATGGTCTCATAATCATTCTGCACTGCCGCCTTGTCACGGTTCACGGCCGCGTCATCTACCAGCTTGTCGATCTCCGGGTTCTTATAGAAGGAACGGTTTCCGCCTGCTCCGGAGTTGGCGCTGGTAAACAGCGGACGGTAGGTGTTGTCCGGCTCAGCGTTGGCAACCCACCCTGCCAGGCAGGCATCATGCTCGCCGTTTCCGGTCTTCTCATAGAAGGTGGATGCTTCCATCTGCTCAATGTTCATGGTAATGCCAAGCTCAGCTAAGTTGGCCTGGATGACCGTAGCCGTGGTGGCGCGTGTAGAACCTGCCACATAACAGGTAAAGCTAAACCCGTCTCCATAGCCGGCCTCAGCCAGAAGGGCCTTTGCCTTCTCCACATCATAGTCATACTTGGTAACCACGTCATAATATCCGATCGCAGCCGCGCCGATGTAGTTGTCAAACGTTTTTCCCTCATTGTTCACGGACGCCACCACGATATCAGCCTTGTTTATGGCATGGCTTAAAGCCTGTCTTACCTTTACATTGTCAAAAGGCGCTTTGGTCTCATTTACGGTAAAATACTCTACATGAGTGGACGTGTACTCATCCAGGGCCAGCTTGTTGTTGTCCCTGATCTTCCCCGCGTCTGTGGTGGGAACGCTGATCAGCAGGTCCAGCTCCCCGTTCTCCAGGGCGATGGTCCTGGCGGAATCCTCGGAGATAACCTTAAAGGTCAGCTTGTCGTTCTGAGCCGCCCTCTCCGGGTTAAAGTAGTCCGGATTCTTTACCAGCGTAAAGGAAGCGCCGGGAGTCCAGCCCTCAAACTTGTATGGACCTGTACCCATAGGCTCATCCTCGATCTTCTTGCCCTCAGCCAGAAGCTTCTCCACATGGGCCTTGCTGAAAATGGCGCAGCCGGAGTGGTTCAGAGAAGAAACCAGGGCGTTGGAAGGCTCATTCATGTGGATCACAAAATGAGTGTCGTCTTTCACTTCCACCGAATCAATCATGGAAACCAGATGCCCTACCTTTGGCGACTCCTTCTGGCTTTCCAGGGAGAACTTTACATCCTCCGCGGTCAGGGTGGAACCGTCGTGGAACTTAACCCCTTCTTTCAAAGTAAACTCTACGGTCACATCATCTATGTACTCCCAGCTGTCCGCCAGATCACCTACGAACTCATTGTCCTCCGTCAGACGTACCAGGTTGCTGTAAATGTGTCTCGTAGCGTAGGCAGACGCCGTATCATTGTGGTTATGCGGATCCAGAGAAGTCAGGTCTGTGTTGATCCCAATGTTGATCTCCTGGCTTCCCCCCGCGGATCCTCCTGCCGCCGCGGAGCTGTTTCCTCCATTACCTGAATCCGAGCTGCCTCCGCCGCAGCCCGCCAGCAGGCTCGCCGTCATAACGCCTGCAAGGATTGTGCATAAAACTTTTCTCACTTGTCTCTCTCCTTTTGCTGTTATTTTTTGGCAGTCCGGGCAACTCCCGCTGCCATTGAGGATAAAAATACATAATGGGCTTTTTAAATCCAGCCCTTAAGTGTATATTTTGTCACAAAATATGCATAATGTCAATTCCTGTTTCTTCAATTTCCGGGAAAAAAACACAGGATTTTACTGTAGAGACCTTATTTTTCCCATTCGCAACCGTTCAGATGACCTTTGAACTGTTACCCTCATTTGTTACTGTTCACGGGGAGCATCTTCTTGTCCGGCTCCGCCGAACAAGAAGCATCGGGCGTTCGCCCGATGTGGAAAACAGGATGAAAACAGTCTTACAAGCGAACTTGACGCCTGTTTTCATCCTGTTTTCCCCGCCCCGTGAACTGTAACCCTCATTCTTCTTCCAGTTGTGCCAATAATTTCACCATATAGACGGGAAAAGATTAACGTGGTATACTCTATTTTAAAGATACATTTACTTAAGGGAGGATTACGTATGAGAAATGACGACTATACAGATGATATTGACTTTGAGCGGGATTATGATACCATACGCCAGATCCAGCCGCCGCCTAACCGGGGAGGCTACTACATCGCCCCGGACCGCCGCCGGTTTGGAGGAAGAAACCGCCGCGGCTTGTTTGGCGGCTTTCCCACTGCCCTCATAGCGGCTCTCCTGGCCTTTGTTCTGGGCTGCTTGGCCGGGCTTGGAGGCGGATACCTCCGGTGGGGTCATGAAAAGCCCTACACAGTGGACTTAAAAGCCATCAAAGCCCCGGACTGGATCCACCAGGTCTTTATCCGAAAGAACATCTTCTCCCGGCCCGACGTATCCTTAAAGCGGGTCAGCAATATTGTCATTCACTATGTAGGAAATCCCGGCACCAGCGCCCAGGCCAACCGGAACTATTTTGACAGCCTGGCAGATCAGGACCCGGAAAAAGGCGGTTCCTCCTCCTCAGCCCACTTTATCGTCGGCCTTGACGGGGAGATCCTCCAGTGCATCCCTGTCAGCGAGATGGCCTACGCCAACGCCCCCCGAAACAACGACACCATTGCCATCGAAACCTGCCACCCGGACGAGACAGGCCAGTACAATCAGGAGACTTACGATTCCCTGGTAAAGCTTACTGCCTGGCTGTGCAAGGAGCTGGAACTGTCCCCAAGCGATGTTATACGCCACTATGATGTCAACGAAAAAGGATGCCCCAGATACTTTGTGGACCATGAGGACGCGTGGAAACAGTTTAAAAAAGATGTAAAAGCAGCTTTAAAAGAGCTGAAATGATTCTTTTTCCCGTCCCCGGCGCATAAGATGAATTAAATTTTCCCCACTGATGACGCCTCTTTGGCGGCGTCCTGGAGAACCCTATGACTCCCTGTGAACTTCCCATGATGATCTCCGCCATTGCCTGCTGCATCGCGGAAGGCAGATCCGCTGATGAGATCGGCCTGATCAGCTCTATCTTCTCTCAACTGGGCGATACCCTTGACACCATCGCCGCCCAGCAGGCCTTATGTACCCCCGGGAATGAGTGACCTTCCCGGGGGCTTTCATTCCGTCCCTTACCCGCGAAACGAAGTCCCTAAAAAACTCCTACATTCTGAACTCCGTCGCTGTCCGTGGTGTACAGTGCGCACTCCTGGGGATGGCCTGCCCTGGGTTCGAAATAGTACCATTTCCCGTCAATTTGCTGCCAGTTTGTCAGCGCATAGCCGTCCTGGTTAAACCGGTATTTGTGACCGTTAATGATCTTCCAGGCAGACGTTACATACGTGTGGTCCGTGTCCGCATACCACCATCCGTTGGTATCCTGGTTCCACCCCGGAGAATATTTAGGCGTCTCCACCAGAGACCAGTCAGGCCTTCCGTAGCCGGCGATGGCCTGGTGGGTCAGAGGATACGACTTGGCCCACACTCCGCCGCCGTTGGCCACCACCTCCTCCGTACTGCTGGTGTTTCCCTCGATGGTGTAAACCCGGTCAGCGGCCACTCTCTCCACAACGCCCGTGTGGTAGATGCGCGCCGTATTCCTAAAAAATATCTGATCTCCCGGCTCGGGGGACTTTTTCCACAATCCTTTATCCATAAAGTATTTGGCCGACGTGGGGGTGTAGGCGCTGAATCCGCCCAGAAGCTTCCGGGTACCGATCTCCCCCAGAGCCTTCACAAAACACCAGTCCACAAACATATCGCACCACGGCTGCCCCTGGAGCGCCGGATACAGATCCCTGGCGTACTTGGTAAAATTGTTCTTTCCCGCATTGGCAGTCTTGCTGTCCAGATCCCTGTTTGAGGCTTTCTCCAGGTATCCTCTCTCCTCCTTGGCTATATGAATTACGCTTTCTGCTCCATTCATAAAAATACCTCCCGAACGTTTATATATTTGCATGAAAGCGGCATAGATACCGCCTGGTATATACTATGCCGCGCTTCCACAACTTGTACCTTTCGGGAGAGGACGCAGGTTTCCCTCCGCTAATCTTCCACCCCATGTCTCGGGCAGATGTCCTTAAGGCAGCACCTGTCACAGAAAGGCTTTGTCCGCGCCGTACACACATCCCGGCCGTGATACACCAGCCTGTGGCAGAAATCGCTCCCCTCCTCAGGGGGCACCAGCTTCCACAGGGCCATCTCCACCTTCTTCGGTTCCTTAATCTGATCCACCAGCCCCATGCGGTTCACCAGACGGATACAGTGGGTATCCGTCACAATGGCCGGCTTGCCGAACACGTCCCCCATAATAAGGTTGGCGCTCTTCCTCCCCACCCCCGGCAGCTTTAAAAGGGCGTCGAAATCGTCCGGCACCCTGCCTCCATACGCATCCCGCAAAATCTTCATGCAGGCGCTTATATCCCTGGCCTTGCTGTGGCCTAAGCCGCAGGGCTTCACGATCTTCTCGATCTCCTCCACCGGGGCGTCCGCAAGGGCGTCTACATCCGGATACTTTTTATACAGATCCTCCACCACCACATTGACCCTGGCGTCCGTACACTGCGCCGCCAGCCGCACGCTGACCAAAAGCTTCCACGCCTGGTCATAGTCCAGGGTGCATTCGGCCATAGGGTACTCCTTTTTCAGGCGTCTGATGATCTCCAACGTTAACTCTTCTTTTGTCATGGCTGTGTATTGTCCTCCCTATCTAAACCGCTGAATCTTGATCTGTTTTAATCTCTTCTCAACTTTCGTATCTGCAAAATCCGGCTGCCCGGTCCATAAGGGTTAGCTTTCACCGCTTAACAGCTCCCTCGCCGTCCCCCAGCCCAAACTCCGCCCGCAGCCGCAGAAACCTTGCATACTCCTTGGCCTTTGGCGCCTGGGTAGGATCGTACATGCTGTGTTCAAGCACATCCCCGTCCTTTAACACCTCATCGAAAGGCTCCTGACAGATCCCCTTCCCGCTGTGATGATACACGGCATGGCAGATCTTCTCCACCTCCCGCTCCTCAAAAAGCCCCATCGGCGTCAGAATCTCCCTCACAAGACCTGCCCCCTTGTGAGCATGGTCCTTGGACTCCATCCTGGAATACCTCCAGATATCGTGGAGCATCCCGGCGATGACCGCCAGTTCCGCATCCTCCCCCCGCTTCATGGCAATAAGCCCGCAGGCCTGGGACACGCCGTAGAGATGGACAAAAGCCTCCTTTCGCGTCTCCCTGTCCGGTATCCTGCCTATAACCCCGTCCACATACTCCCTTACTTTCCCGATTCTGTCCGCCCTGGGCTCATTCGAAACTTCCTTCATCCTCATTCCTTCCCCTTTCCTTTGTGCCTGTCTCCATACCAGCCCTTTTGGACCGGCCCTCTCCTGCTTTCCTTCCCATATGCGGCCTCATCTCAAAAAGGCTCACCGCCGCCTGTGCCGGTACTCCCACACCGCGCTCTCAATCTCCGTATAGTCCCTCTCAAACAGCTCCTCACTGATCTGCCGTCCCAGAATCTCTTTGGGAACCCGCTCCAGAATCTTCTCTATGACAAACCGCTTCCCCTTATCCCTGTACCCGGGCATCCGGTTGGCCTCCTGGATGCGGGCCAGCTCCGGCCTCCACAAAAGGGCAAGCTTCCCTCTCCAGTCCACCTCCGGGTTCCTCCCGGCCTCCCTCAGCACATAAAAATCAACCTCGCTGCCCCACTGCTCCACGGTAATGATCCCCCACCACTCTGGCACATGCTCCTCAATATGGCCTCCGTGGGTAGACCCTGCCACCACAAAATTGCAGTCAAAAAACCGGTTGTAATCCTTCACCTGCCGCTTAAGCCGGGCGTAGGTGTCCGCGTCGCTCTTAATCTCAATGCCCGCCAGGACATCCTCCATAACCATGACCGCATCCGCCCGGGACCGGCCCATCTGTTTCTCCTCCAGGATCCTTACCTTCCCGTACCGCTCCTCCAAAAATTCAAACAGCGGCTCCCTGATGTCCCTATCGTACAGCATCCGAAACGCCCCGCGCCATCATCACTCTGCACTCTTTCCTCCTGCAGGCGATCCCGAACTTAAAAATCGTACCCATCCCATCCTCCAAAAGCCTCTGTTCATACCCTTTCGCCTCGATCTGCTCCAGCGCTTCCCGGCATCCATGATCTAAGCTGCCTCCATCCGGGTACTTCATCTCAATAACCAGCCCGACGCCCTCCTCCTCAATCTCCACCAAAATATCGCTGAACCCTTCCCCGGACTCCGCGTTGGAACTGATGTCCCACTCCTCCCGGTGGCTCAACAGCCCAAGAAGGATTCCATGGTAGAAATTTTCTTTCTTTCCCTTCCTGACACCGGTATCGCGGATGCTGATGGTCTTCTTCAAATAAGCCGAAAACCGGGATTCCACAGCCTCCTGATCCCCTCCGGCAAAAGCGTCGCAAAGAGCGTCCAGCTTTCCTGTATCCTTTCCCGCCTCATGGCGAAACCACGCCATCACCTGATCAATAAATATCTTTCTGATCTCAAGGTTGGGGATAACCAGAGGCAGCACATCCCCATCCGCCTTCCCCCTTACGGTCAGATACCCTGTGGTAAAAAGAACGCTCCAAAGGTTATCCATACTGTCGTACAGCTCCCGGTAGGTCAGCTCCTGATTGATCCTTTTTTCCACAATCTGACCTTCGATAAGCCTCTCGATCTCCCTTCTGGTACTTTGCCTGGCCTGGGCTAAAAACCTTCTGATGATCTCATTCCCGCTGCTGTTAAGCCAAAAGGCCTGGGGATCCGCGTCCGGCTGTCCATTGAGCAGATCCACATAATTGATCACATCCCACGGACAGTACACATCCGCGCCGCCGAAACGATAACCGTCATACCACTCTTTGATCAGCTTATATTTCTGCTCCAGACCGTAAAACCGCAGCATATCCAAGACTTCTCTGTCTGAAAATCCAAAATACTCGTCACACCGCGCGTTTGTAATAGAAAAGATCTTAAAATTATTCAACCCTGTAAAAATACTTTCCTTAGAGATCCGCAGACATCCCGTCAGCACGGCGAAATATAGGCTGTCGTTGGTCTTTAATGCCTGGCCGAATAAATTTCTCACCAGACTGACCATCTCATCATAATATCCAAACTGCTGAGCCTTGTCCAAAGGCACATCGTACTCGTCAATAAGAAGGATCACCTTCTGCCCGTAATGCCTGTGCAGCAAATGGGTCAGCACCTGCAGGCTGCTCTCCAAAACCTGATCACCCATAACAAACTCCGGCCCACCCCTTCCCCCCACACAGGTCAGCAGGTCATATTGCCCCTTCTCCTTTGGAGAGAGCCGGTCGCTTTCCGAAAGAAATGAAAATCTCAAAGCCTCCCGGCCAATGGTGGAACACAGCATGGCCCTGGCCCCCTCAAAAGTAAGAGAACTGATCCCTTTCAGCGTAATGGAAACTACGGGAAATCTTCCCATATACTGTCTGCACAGCTCCCTTTCCCCGGCTATGGCAAGACCGTCAAACAGGGTGGTGTCACATTCATACTCAAAGAAATACCGAAGCATGCTCATATTCAAAGATTTGCCAAATCTTCGGGGGCGGGTAAACAGATTCACCTCTCCCCAGTTATTGAGCAGTTCCATGATAAGCCCCGTCTTATCCACATAGTAAAAGCCCTCTGTCCTTATCTTCTGAAAATTCTCAATGCCAATGGGCAGCTTTATAGCCATCCCCAATCCAAACACCTCCTTTATTGTCCGCGGACACGGTCTAAATGTCAAATCCCCCGAAATCAATCTCCAGATCCTCAAAGATCCCCACCGGCACCCTGTCCCCGAACCCGTAGATCTTCATATCCATCTCCTCCCCCTGAAACTGGTAGGTGACGATCTTCTCCTTCAGAGGATCAATGACCCAATACTCCCTGACGCCCCCGTTCCAATACTTGCGCAGCTTCAAAGTGTAGTCCTTCTTCCCCGTACTCTCAGAGATCACCTCCGCCACGAAATCCGGGGCTCCCTTCATCCCCTTATCATCCAGAAGCTCCCTTCTGCACACCACGGACAGATCCGGCTGCACCACGGTCCTGTCATCCTCATCCAGCCGCACGTCAAAAGGCGCCGCATAAACCCGGCACGCTCCCTTCTTCCTCCGTATATAATCCTTCACACAGTAATACAGCTCCCCCAGGATCTCCTGGTGGACCCGTCCCGGCGCCGCCATATAGTAGAACTGCCCGTCGATCAGCTCCGCCCGCACCTTCTCCGGCAGGGCGTAATAATCCTCTGCAGTGTACTCTGCCCCATACCGAAGGGACTCCTCACGCACCATGCTCACATAGGGCCCGTCCTCATCCTGATAAAAATACATCCCCAGCACTGTCTCCAGAGCCAGCAGGGTGGTATACTTAGGCGACTTGGTGGCTCCGCTGAATATCTTGTTGACCGTGCCCAAAGGCACCCCTGACCGCTCCGCCAGCTCCTGATTGGTCAGATGCAGGTCCTTTTTTCTCTGCTTCATCTTCTCCAGGTTCATCATACCGTTTCCCTCCTGTCTCTGATTTGAATTGGTTCCTTTATTATACCATTTTTACCGTTAACGGTCAAGTTCCGCCTTCACTTTTACAGCACTGACGATTAAATTTTTCTTCTGCACAACCAAAGCCCTATATTCATATTT
>CAJUFP010000118.1 GCA_910585645.1 uncultured Hungatella sp.
AGGTATCTGGGGGCGGGGGAGTCGGAGAGCGGAGGAATGGGGCGGGGGGATATGGGGAGAGAAGGAGTGGAGTGGGGGAAGACGGGGAGCAGAGGAATGGGGCGGGGGGATGCGGAGAGCACAGGAATGGAGCGGGGGGATATGGAGAACAGAGGAACGGAGCGGAGGGATATGGGGAGAGAAGGCGTGGAGCGGGGGAATGCGGGGAGCAGAGGAATGAAGCGGGGGAATATGGAAAGCCGGAGGTCAGGGCACAGGAGTATGGAAAGCCGGGGGGCGGAGAGCAGGAGGCCGCGGAAAGGGGCCGTCTGGAGATTATTCTGGCAGGGGCAGGCATGGGCGGCAGGGGATGTCTCACAAGGGAGGTGGAGGAGGCTGTAGACAGGGCGGATATCCTGATGGGGGCTAAGACAGTGGTGGACCGGTATCCAAAAACGCCGGAGCGATATGATTTTTATAGGGCAGAGCAGATTATCCCGTTTTTGAGGAATATTTCCGGGAAACGGGTTGTGATTCTTTTTTCCGGGGACACCGGGTTTTACAGCGGCTGCGGCGCTGTGTACCGGGGGCTGAGACGGGAGATTGAGGCGGGACGGCTGAGGGCGTCGGTGCGTGTGATGCCCGGCATATCTTCGGCGGCGTATCTGGCCTCCTGCATAGGGGAGAGCTATGAGGACAGCGCCATTTACAGCATCCATGGGCGGGAGCTGTTTAATCTGGCGGGAAAGATCAGGAGAAGCCGGAAACTGTTTTTGCTGACGTCCGGCGTCAGGGATGTAAACCGGCTTGGACAGATTCTGGAAGAGCATGGTTTGGCCGAATGCAGGGTGGTGACCGGTTATCAGCTGTCCTGTGAGAATCAGGAGATCAAAGTTTGTACGCCCCGGCAGTGCCGTGAGATGAAAAGGGAGGGGCTGTACACCTGCCTGATTGAAAATCCATGGGCCCGGGAGCCCAGGGTGACCCACGGAATCAGGGACTCTGAGTTTGTCAGGGGAAAGGCGCCTATGACCAAGGAGGAGGTGAGGGAGGTCAGTATCTGTAAAATGAGGCTGCACCGGGGGGCGGTGGTCTATGATATCGGAAGCGGAACCGGTTCTGTGGCGGTGGAGACGGCCGGTCTGTGGGACGACATACAGGTGTATGCCCTGGAGAGGAAGAGAGAGGCGGTTTCTTTAATTGAGGAAAATAAGAGGAAGTTTCAGCTGGAAAATATCGTTGTCACAGAGGGGGAAGCGCCGGAGGGCCTTGAGGGGCTGCCAAGGGCTACCCACGCATTTATCGGGGGAAGCGGCGGGAGAATGAGGGAGATTCTGGACAGGCTGCGGCACATAAACCCTCATATGCGGGTGGTGATCAATGCGGTCAGTATGGAGACCATCTGTGAGTTGAAGGAGATTTTGGGGCAGTACAGAATAGAGGATGAGGAGATCGTGCAGCTGCAGGTAAGCCGGATGAAACAGACAGGGGCGTACCATATGATGACCGGGGAGAATCCGGTATGGATCTGCGCTTTTTATTTTTGTCCGGAGGAGAGGGAGGGGAGTAGAGATGAGGTGTAGAAGAGTTATGATCGCTGCCCCAAAAAGCGGCAGCGGAAAGACCATGATTACCTGCGCGCTGCTTAAGGCGCTGAAAGACCGGGGGGAGAAGGTGGTTTCGTTTAAGTGCGGGCCGGATTACATTGACCCTATGTTCCATGAAAAGGCAATGGGGATTTCGTCGGGAAATCTGGACACTTTTTTTACGGACAGGGAGGAGACCAGAAGGCTTTTTATGGATGAGGCCGGGGAGGCTGGGGTGGCTGTCCTGGAGGGCGTTATGGGGGTTTTTGACGGGCTGGGGGGCGTCCGGGAGGAGGGATCTTCCTACCATTTGGCCCAGGTGACGGGGACGCCCATTATCCTGGTGGCGGATGTGAGGGGGATGGGGCGTTCGGTGATTCCTTTGCTGTCCGGGTTTCTTGCTTATGACAGGGAACGGCTGATCCGCGGGGTGATACTCAACAGGATGTCGGAAGGGTATTTTGCGATCATAAAACCGCTGATAGAGGATGAGCTGGGAATCCCGGTTCTGGGGTATTTTCCGGAGAGGAAGGAGCTGGGGATTGAGAGCAGACACCTGGGACTTGTGATGCCGGATGAGATGAGGGATATCAGGGAAAAGCTGGAGGCGGCGGCCATACAGCTGGAGAGGACGGTTTCGGTTGACCGTATTGTGGAGATCGCCAGGGGCGGGAACGGGCTGGATGAGGAACCGGAAAGCCGTATTGCGGAGATCGCCAGGGGCGGGAACGGGTTGGATGAGGAACCGGAAAGAGGGCCGGGGGACAGGCAGGAGAGGGGACCGGAGGATCCTGGCAGCGGAACCGGCGGGCGAAACGGCAGGAAACCGGCAGGAGGCGAAAGCGGCTGTGGCCGGGGAAGGCAGAGGGCTGTAAGGCCAAAGCCTGTGATCGGCGTTGCCAGGGATGAGGCGTTCTGTTTTTATTACAGGGAGAATCTCAGGATGCTGGAGGAATATGGGGCGGAGCTTATCTGGTTTTCTCCTATTCGCGATAAGCGGGTGCCGGATAAATGTCGCGGGCTTTTGCTGGGCGGAGGCTACCCGGAGCTGTATGCGGGAAAGCTCAGTGAAAATCAGGGGATGCGGGATTCTGTGAGGCAGGCCGTAAAAAAGGGAATGCCTGTGGTCGCGGAGTGCGGCGGGTTTATGTATCTGCACCAGGAGCTTGTTGACCGGGACGGCGTCAGGTTTGCCATGGCCGGTGCGCTGCCCGCCGCTTGTTTTTATACGGGACGGCCGGTGCGATTTGGCTATATAGAGATTGAGGAAAAAAGAAGCATTTTTCTTCCGGAAGGGGAGCGGATAAAGGGGCATGAGTTTCATTATTATGACAGCACAGACAATGGCAGCAGCGCGGTGGCCATAAAACCGGTGACTGGGAAGACGTATTCTTGCGTGGTGGAGAGTGAGAATTGCTGGATGGGGTTTCCACATTTGTATTATCCGTCCAATGGGGGATTTGTGAGAAGGTTGATTGAAAAGATGATTTCTTGTGCAGAATAGCAAAATAATGAACTTCCCCCACAAGAACTTCGAATAAAATTCCCGCGCCGCTCTTGACATTCCCAAAAAGTGTAACTATAATAGTTACACAAGGAGGCGATATCATGAGCGCGAACACAAGGTTTCCCGTGGCTGTCCATATTCTGGTCTTTGCGGCTGTTTATCCGGGGCAATGTTCATCGGAGCGGATTGCACAGAGCGCCAACACCAACCCTGTGGTGATCCGCAGGCTTAACGGGCAGCTGAAAAACGCGGGGCTGCTGCGTATCCGAAACGGGGCCGCAGGCACGGAGCTGGCGAAACCGCCTCAGGAGATTACGCTGAAGGACGTGTATCTGGCGGTACAGACAAGGGAGAAAGGCCATTTGTTCGACACCCACCAGAAGCCAGACCCTGAATGCCCGGTAGGCGGGCGGATCCTGGATGCCATCCGGGGGCCCCTTGATGACGCCCAGGACGCGGTGGAGTCGGCCCTTGGCCGGTACACCATAGGGGGAATTGTTGAAACCATTACAAAAAGGATGATGGAGGAAGGATAAGATGGCAGATGCAGGCAAAAAAAGTATGGTAACAGATCTGACACAGGGCGGCGTTTTTTCCAATCTGGCGCGGCTGGCCCTTCCCTTTATGCTTTCCAATCTGCTGCAGATGCTGTATTCCATGATCGACATGATCGTGGTAGGGCAGTATGTGGGCAGCACCGGATTATCGGCGGTCACGGTGTCCTCCCAGATCATCGTGCTGATGACCACCATTGCCACGGGGTTCGCTTCGGCGGGGCAGGTGCTTATCTCCCAGCAGGTGGGCACAAAGGACGATGAGGGCAGGAAAAAGACCATCGGCACCCTGTTTTCCACGCTGCTTCTTATGGCGGGGGTGATGACTGTGGTGGGAGTAGGGCTTCACGGGCCCATGCTGCGGCTTTTGAAGGTGCCGGAGGAAGCATTTCCCCAGGCGGTGGACTATATGCTGGTGTGCAGCGGAGGAATCGTGTTTACCTATGGCTATAATTCCATCTCCGCAATCCTGCGGGGCATGGGGGACGGAAAACGGCCGTTTATCTTTATCGCCATTGCTTCCGCCGTCAACGTGGTGCTGGACATCCTGTTCGTTGGGCCCATGGGGCTTATGGCGGCGGGGGCTGCCTGGGCCACCATCATCGCCCAGGCGGTATCCTTTGTCATTTCCGTCGTGTATTTGTACCGGAACCGGGAAGGTTTCGGCTTCGATTTCCGGTTGGGGAGTTTCCGCATCCATAAGAAGAGCCTGTCCATCCTTTTGCGCCTTGGACTGCCGGCTGCCTTACAGCACAGCGCCATCAGCATTTCCATGCTGTTCATCAACGGCTTTGTCAACGGGTACGGCCTGGCGGCGTCCGCGGCTTTCGGCGTGGGCAGGCGGGTGGAGATGTTCCCGACCACACTGACCAGTTCCGTGAGTATGGCGGTTTCCGCCATGGTGGGACAGAACATGGCGGCCGGCAAAGTGGAGCGCTCCAAAAGCGCGGTGTACTATGCCCTGGGGATCAATGCATCCATCATTGTCACTGCGTTTGTCATCTTTGCTTTCTGGCCCAGGGAGGTGTTTGCCGTTTTCACCCAGGACGGCTCCGTGCTGGAGCTTTCCCGGCTGGTGATGAGGACGATTCTCATCGGTCTGCCGGCGTTTGCCATTATGCACGCGTTCAACCCCTTTATCCAGGGCATCGGCAATGCGAAGCTGGGTCTGATCATCGGCCTGATGGACGGCGTGGTGGCCCGAATCGGGCTGTGTATTCTCTTTGAGCGGGTGCTGCATATGGGGCTTTGGGGCGTGCTGCTGGGGTACACCCTGGCTACCTACGTGACCGCCATCCCTGCCATGGTCTATTTCCTTTCCGGCGTCTGGAAGAAGCGCAGGATGCTGGTGTGACCGGGAAGGTGGAGATTCCCTGTTCCATGATATATTTCTTCAAGGTCTTCAGAGACCGTTCAAAATTTTCATCGGAAAAAAGTTTGGATAAATAAGGATGATACAACAGCAATGACAGCGCTTCGCCAGATATTATCTGGCATTGACCAATAAAGATAGATTCCGCTTTGGCCCATGGGACACCTGCACCCATGGGCTTTTAACGTGGAAGAAACAAAAAGTTGGAAGAAGAGGCGGAAAATAAAATTGCGATTGGTATTGACCAGACTGTTACTGTACGGTTTATGATAAAAGCAGCAAAAAACAGGTTTCCCAAAAACCTGAAACACAAACAACCATAAGGAGAAAACCATGACAAAGAAAAAGAGATTATGTTGCAAAGTTGTGATTGGCGCTGCTGCTGTGATCGGGGTGGTCTGGGTCGGCTTTGGGAAGAAGATAAAGACCATCTATACGTCCTTAAACAGTTTCAAGGATGAGAATCTGGCCCACACCTTCCAGAATACACCCAAGATCCAGCCCACAAAGAAGATCGCCAGAGGCGAAAACACCTTTCAGTTTGGGAAGGAGGACAATGTGACCCTGGCAGAGGGATTTGACTTTGAGGGCGTCCATTATGGCACGGAAGCATTTATGGAGGACACCAGGACCCTGGCCATGATGGCGGTGAAGGATGATGTCATCAAATATGAGAACTACTTTTTCGGAGGGGACGAACACACGCTGTTTTCCTCCAACTCCATGGGCAAATCCTTTGTGTCGGCTCTCATGGGCATCGCCGTGGCGGAAGGGTATGTGGACAGTGTGGAGGACCCGTTGGGAAAATACATCCCGGAATTTGTGGGGACTAAGCTGGAGAACATCCCTGTCCGGGCGTGTCTTAAGATGGCGTCCGGGATTGATTTTAATGAGGACAAGGATATGAGCGGATTTTCCATGAAGACCCTTATGGGAACCCCTGCCATGAAGGTGATCGCGAAATACGGCACCCAGGAGGAGCCGTTTACGTACCGAAGATACCTGAGCATCAACACGGAAATCCTGGGACAGGTTATCGTAAACGCCACAGGCCGCAGTCTGGCACAATACATGGAGGAGAAGCTGTGGAAGCGGATCGACCCGGCCCACGACGCCTACTGGACCCTGAGCAACGGCACAGAGCTTGCCATGGGCGGTTTAAGCGTTTCCCTGAGAGATTACGCCCGGTTTGCCAGGCTGTATCTCAAGGAAGGCGCGTACAACGGGCAGCAGATCCTTGACAGGGAGTGGGTCCGGGCCAGCATGGACATCAGTGAGGAGTACGCAAAACCGGGTTCCAACCACGACGCCTACAATGCCATCGGGTATGGGTATCAGTGGTGGATACCCGATGGGAACCAGGGAGAATTTATGGCCATCGGCGTATACGGCCAGTGGATCTACGTGAACCCCGAAAAAAATGTGATCATCGTCAAGACCAGCGCGGACCCGGATTTTATGGCCCCGGGGTATGAGTTGAAGCACGTGGAGTTTTTCAGGGCCGTCGCAAAGGCGCTATAGGAATCTCAATCCGCACAATATAGTCCTCAACCCGGTCAATAACCGTCTCATTGACCCCCTTTTCATAGGAGAATCCGGACAGCGTCAGCTGCTTTTGGCGGGCATAGTTAAGGATCTCCTCATACCGCCGGGGGATGGTGTCCCATCCCCCTTTGTGAAAGGCCCTCAGATACAGCCCCTTTGGCTGTATGTGGAGGCCGCTTTTTTGTGAGAGGGAGGGGATTTCGATAAACAGTTTGGTGTAGTCGTCAAACTTGCCGTTTTCTATGCTGGCCACAGGGATCATGGAGCCGTAGGAGGCGTCGTGAAGGCGGCCAAGCCGGTATCTGGCTGTTTCGGCTGTGATCAGCTCCACCTCCTGCTCAAAAGTAATGTCCCTGTCTATGTCCACAGTCACCAGGCATCGCTCTTCCTTTTCCACAATCGCGATCTCCGACAGGTCCATGGTCAGCAGGGCGGTCATGTTCTGATGATGATTGCATAAAGTTTTCTTCACTGCCTGCAGATGCATGATCTGCAGGTCCAGCTCCCCGATCTTTTCATCCAGAAGCTGTCTCATGTGTTCGGCGGAGCGATTTTTCATGAAATCCTGGATCTCCCCAATGGACACGTCCAATTCCCGCAGAAGAAGGATCGTCTCCAGAATAAGGCTCTGGTAGTAATTATAACAGCGGTAGCTGTTGACCGGGTTCACGGCTGCAGGCTTAAACAGCCCGATCTCATCATACCACATCAGGGTTTTTTTGTTGATGCCGTGGAGGGCGGCAAATTGTCCGATTGTCAGCAGCTTGCTTTTTTCATTCATGTTCAAGTTTCTCCTGTGATTGTTCACTTTCCTATTGACCGTACTGTTACTGTATGGTCTATGATACGATAGGAAGACAGAAAACGCAAGGAGAAAGGAGAACAAATCTGTGAAACAAGATAATGCATATTTAAAACCAGTGACGTTGAAAAATATTTTGAAATTCGCCGTACCCACCATTGCCATGACGGTATTTATGTCCTTTTACACAATGGTTGACGGCCTGTTTGTCTCAAACCTGATCGGAACCAGCGCCCTTTCGGCTATCAATCTGACAGCGCCGGTGATCCAGCTTGTCACTGCCATTTCCACTATGCTGGCCACCGGAGGCAGCGCGGTCATCATGCGGAAAATGGGAGAGCAGAAGACAGAGGAGGCAAAGGAAGATTTTACCTTCCTGATCCTGGTAAACGTGCTGGTGGGAGTCGTCATGTGCGTGTTTGGATACATGACCATGGGGCGTATCTTTTCGGCCATGAACCTTTCGCAGGATGTGGAAATGTACTGTGTGGAGTATTTAGGCCGCTATCTGGTATTTACGGTGCCCATTCTTCTGATGAATAATTTTACCCTCTACATGATCGCCAGTGAGAAGGCCACCCTTTCCCTGATCTGCTCCGTGGCAGGCGGCGTCCTGAACATGGTGCTTGACTATGTGTTTATCGCCGGATTCCACATGGGGATCGGAGGCGCGGCTATCGCCACCGGCCTGGGATACTCCGTCACTGCGGTTGTGGGCCTGCTTGTCTTTATGAGTAAAAAGAGTCTTCTGCATTTTAAGAAGCCGGTGTTCCGGTTCAGGGTTCTTGTAAATGCGGCGGCCAACGGAAGTTCGGAGATGGCCACTGCCCTTGTCACCGGGATCGTTACCATGATGTTCAACTGGACCATGCTTACGTATGTGGGGGAGGACGGCGTGGCGGCGGTTACCATCATCATGTATGTGCTGATGTTTGCAAGCTCCCTGTACACGGGATACTCCTACGGGGTGGCGCCTATGCTCAGCTTTTACTACGGGGAACAGAATCATGAGAAACTGAAAAAACTGGTGACAGTCAGCTTAAAGGTCATCGCCGCGATCTCCGTGGTCACAATGGCAGGCTCCCTGCTCTTTACAAAGCCGCTGGTATCCGTCTTTGCCCGCCCGGACAACCCGGTCTATGACCTGGCGGTGACGGGAAACCGGATCTGTACCGTTGCGCTGTTGTTTATCGGCTTTAATATCTTTGCCAGCGGGATGTTTACGGCACTTTCCAATGGCATCGTTTCCGCGGTGCTGGCGTTTTCCCGGTCATTTGTGTTTATGATGGCTATGATGCTGGTGCTGCCGGCGGTTCTGGGGGTAAACGGGATCTGGCTGGCAACGCCCGGAGCGGAGCTTATGGCCCTGGGGCTGAGCGGGGGTATGTTTTTTAGGTATCGGGGGAGGTATGGGTATTAAAGGAAGCGAATCCATCCTCAAAAGCATACAGGCTTCACTGCCAGAGAATCCGCATATGATGAAGTAAAGAGAATCAGGAGAAATTTATGACAGAATATTCTCCCCAATGGAAGGAAAAGGTCCAGCCAGGCTCCCATGTTGTTCGGGACATGGACTATTTTCAGGGGATGTATCCTCAGAGGATAAAGGAGATCCAAAGGTATGTGATATACCAGTGTGATGCCATGGACTACAGTGGGAGCCCGATCTATGACGAATTTCCCGATGTGTTGATGATCGAGCAGGCCTGTCGGGCTGTGTGTCAGATGATTCCCCAGAACCGGATCACCGGCGAAGCGTCGGAAGGGGAGTGGACGCAGGAGGATACGGATGTGGAGGAGACATATGCGGCCCAAGATATAGAGGCGATCCAGAGTCGTCCGGGAGGCCCGCCGCCAGGAGGCCGCCCACCAGGAGGTCCGCCGCCAGGAGGCCGTCCACCGGGAGGTCCGCCGCCGTGGGGTCCGCCGCCGGGAGGCCGCCCACCGGGAGGTCCGCCGCCGTGGGGTCCGCCGCCGGGAAGCCGTCCACCGGGAGGTCCGCCGCCGTGGGGCCCGCCGCCGGGAAGCCGTCCGCCGAGTCCACCGCCGCCGCGCGATAATTGGCTTGCGGATATTGTGAAAGTTCTTTTTATGAATGAGATCCAGAGAAGAAGATGCCATATGGGGAGATGTTAAAACAAAAGCAGCAGATGTCAGAAGGACGCCGTTTTATCGGCGTCTTTCTGCTTACCGGAAACAATTTTATAAAAGATTAAGTTGTAGTTTTTTTGGTTAGCATTTACAATAGAGAAAATGCTGACAAAGGAAGTTTTCATATATGAGTAAAATCGTCAAAAGAACCTTGATCCTGGCGGGCATATTCATAACAGCCCTTGGGATTTATTTTATAACGGCCCAGAGCACCATGAACAAGTCAGAGGCCGTGTACACAGTCATGGAAGAGCCTACCCTTCCCATAGCCTATGCCCGGATGTACGAGGGTGAGGAGAGCCGTTTAACGCCATACCGCCAGGAGATGGGGCAGACCATCCTGCGGGAATCCCTGGTGGTCCTGCCAGAGGACCGGAGACTTAACATACGGGTCGCCTACAGCCAGTCCCATATAACTGCGGCTCAGTATGAGATACGGAGCATGGATCTGGAGAGGCTGGTGGAGCGCACTCCTGTGGAAGACCTGGAACAGGGCGGGGAGGATATTCAGATGGTCCTTCCGATCCAGAATCTCCTTTCCCGGGATACGGAATACATGCTGCACCTGATGATAGAGACTGTTGACCAGGGAGTGCTCCACTACTATACCCGGATCCTGTGGACACAACAGGACTACGGAGCCCAGATGACAGCCCTGGCCAGGGAGTTTTCCACCAAGAGCATGACGCCGGGGCAGGCAGGAGATCTGGTAACCTATCTGGAAACTTCGGAGACTGCGGACAACTCTTCCCTGGGCCATGTGACCATCAAGTCCAGCTTTTCCCAGCTGACATGGGCAGGGCTTGATATAAAGCTGGAGGGGGAGATGCAGGTGATGCTAAAAGACCTGGACGGGATCATGGGACAGGTTCAGGTTCAGTACCACGTAAGCCGCCAGTCAGAATCCGGGGAGAAGGAGTATTATGAGGTAAACGACTACTATACCATGCGTTGGAACACAAAAAGGATCTACATGATGGATTTTGACCGGGTGACCAACCAGATCTTTTCCGGGGAGAGGGATCTGTACTCTGGCCGCAGGCTCATGCTGGGCATTGGCAATGACGAGGCCATCCAGCTGGTAAAAAGCCCTGACAGCCGGTATCTTGGCTTTGTGTTTAACCGGGATCTGTGGTGCTATGACCAGAACAAAGACGAGACAAGGGCTGTGAAATTATTTTCATTCCGAAGCAGTTCAGATGAGAGCGGCAGGAGCAGCTATGACCAGCACGACATCCGCATTGTGTCCGTAAGCGATGAGGGGGATGTGGTCTTTCTGGTGTACGGGTACATGAATCGGGGGCTCCATGAAGGTATGCAGGGGATCAGCCTGTGCCGGTACGATCACTCCGGCGCTATAGAAGAGCGTTTTTTCATCCCGGCGGAGGAATCCTTTGACCAGATAAAGCTGGATATCGAGAAACTTTCCTATTATAGTGAGACAGGGATGCTGTATCTTTTCCGGGGACAGACCATCTTTGGAGTGGACTTATCGAGCAATGAGCATATTGTTGTGGCTGACGGCCTGAAAGAGGGGACCTACGCCATCAGCAAGGACAGCCGGAAAGTGGCCTGGCAGGAAGGGACGGACGGCGGCGGGACAGTCATCCATCTGTTTGACTTAGCCACAGGAGAAAACCG
Organism: uncultured Hungatella sp.; assembly: GCA_910585645.1. Lineage (GTDB taxonomy): Bacteria > Bacillota > Clostridia > Lachnospirales > Lachnospiraceae > UBA3402. The sequence continues at coordinate 11,138 of CAJUFP010000118.1, forward strand.
GGAGATCCGGGCTCAGGAGGGAGACCAGATCCAATGCCTTGGCTTTGTTCAGGATGATTTTGTCTATGGCCTTTCCAGGCAGAACAGCCAGTGGATCCTCAACGGGCGTCAGGAGAGCCAGCCCATGTATGCCCTGGAGATCGTGGACAGCGACCTGAAGCTGCAGACCCGATATGAAAAAGAAAACAGTTATGTTGCTGATGTGGAGGTGGAAAGCGCCCGCGTTCATGTAAGGCGTTACGGAAGATACGGGGAACACGATTACTCCTATATAGACGACGATACCATTGTCTGCAATACCGCTGTGGAAGAGCCCTACATGGAGGGGATCGGGTGGTTTGCCTCCGAGATACGCAGGAAATTGTATTTTATCCAGCTGGATACCGAGGTCAGGTCAGGCAGGACCGTCAAAGTGGCGGCAGCCCGGCGGATCACTTATGACCAGTCAGAGACCATAGAATTAAAGTCCGGGCTTCCCGTGTCAGGCATGCGGTTCTACGCCTACGGCCAGGGCTCTCTTCTGGGGATCTACGAAAAATTCGCCGATGCCGTGGAAGCATCCTACGAGCACATGGGGCTGGTGACAGATGAAAAGCAGCAGATTATATGGAACCGTGTGAACCGGGACCCCGCGGTCACGATCCGGGATGCCCAGAAGGCAGCTTACGACATCATCCGAAGTCTGGGGGAATTTACAGAGAGCATGAACACAGACAGCGGCGTCACCCTTGTGGACGCCAGAGGATGTTCCCTGAACCAGGTGCTGTATTTCATCGGCCAGGGATATCCGGTGTTAGCGTATGTGGAAAATGGTTCCTATGTTCTTCTCAATGGTTTTGACCAGTATAACGTATCTATTTTTGATCCGTCCACAGGCCAGAGCGTGAAGATGGGGCTTAATGACGGAGGACAGTATTTCGCGAACCTGAAAAACGACTTTATCTGCGCGGTAACCACGGGAGGTAACAGTTCAGATAACCCTTAAACGGTTACCGCGGGAGATCTCTGAAAGCCTTAAAAAAAGAGCCGGACTTGACGTCTTCCCTGACATGGAGTATAATTTACGTGAGCGAAAGAAAAAAGTAAAGTGTTTGTAAGAGAATAGATTGATAATAGAGGTGCGGAATGGAACAGTATATTATGAAAGGCGGCAACCCGCTGGCAGGAGAAGTGACCATCAGCGGAGCGAAGAATGCTGCTCTCGGCATTCTGGCGGCTGCGATCATGACAGATGAAGATGTCATCATAGACAATCTTCCGGATGTCAGGGATATCAATGTGCTTTTGGAGGCCATTGAGGAGATTGGAGCCAGGGTACAGAGGATTGACAGACATACTGTAAGAATTAACGCAAAAGATATCCACGAAGTGGAAGTGGATGATGAATATATACGAAGGATCCGGGCGTCCTACTATTTTATCGGAGCCCTTTTAGGAAAATACAAAAGCGCCCAGGTGCCTCTGCCCGGAGGGTGCAATATCGGCAGCAGACCCATAGACCTGCATCTGAAAGGCTTTCGGGCTTTGGGGGCGAAGATTGAGATCGAGCGGGGCGCGGTGGTGGCCCACGCCATTGACCTGGTGGGAAGCCATATTTATTTGGACAAGGTGTCCGTAGGCGCTACCATTAATATCATGATGGCAGCTTCCCTGGCAGAAGGGCTGACCATCATTGAAAATGTGGCAAAAGAACCTCATGTTGTGGATGTGGCCAATTTCCTTAACAGCATGGGCGCTAATATCAAAGGAGCAGGCACGGATATTATCCGTATCCGCGGCGTCAGAAAGCTTCATGGAACCGAGTATTCCATTATTCCGGACCAGATCGAGGCCGGAACCTTTATGTGCGCGGCGGCAGTGACCAGGGGAGACGTGACGGTAAAAAATGTGATCCCCAAGCATCTGGAGGCTATCTCAGCCAAGCTTCTGGAGATCGGATGCGAAGTCGTGGAATTTGACGACGCCGTCAGGGTGGTGGGAAAGCCTTATCAGAGACATACCAACATTAACACTCTGCCTTATCCGGGATTTCCTACGGACATGCAGCCCCAGATGTCCGTGACCCTGGCCCTGGCCCACGGCACCAGCATTGTGACAGAAGGGATATTTGAGAACCGGTTTAAATATGTGGATGAGCTGGCCCGCATGGGCAGCAATATAAAAGTAGAAGGCAATGTAGCCATCATTGACGGGGTAGGCTGTTTTACAGGCGCTTCGGTCAATGCCCCGGACCTTAGGGCAGGGGCGGCTCTGGTACTGGCCGGCCTTGCTGCCGACGGGTACACGGTGGTGGACGAGATCGGATACATCCAGCGGGGCTATGAGCATTTTGAGGAGAAGCTAAGAGGCTTAGGAGCCATGATCGAGCGGGTGGACTGCGATAAGGACCAGCAGAAATTTCGTCTGAAGATTGGTTGATTTTAGCATTGGAAAATTTACGCCGGAACCCTTGACAGCTCAGGGAAAATCCGCTATAATTTTTACGTTACATGTAATACCTGACAATTGAAAAGTACGTATATCCCTTATTCAGAGTGATGGAGATACAAAGGATCTGTGAAGTCACGGCAACCCC
>CAJUFP010000119.1 GCA_910585645.1 uncultured Hungatella sp.
GTGGTTCCCGCTTTAAGGGCTCATCGGAATGTTTGGCATATCTGAACCCGGACAGAACCATCCTTCCCTTCTCTGACTGGCTTCACGACTACACTCGCCCCTTTGCTCACTCAACAATACACCAATTTCAGGTCCCCATGAATCCCAGCTGTCCTATCCTATCAAAAATCGCCCTCCAGGCCTCCCTCCATCACTCTGTATATGGCGTCATAGGAAAATCCTTTTCTGGCCAGAGCTGCCGTCAGCTTCGCCCGCTCTTTTGGCTGCGCAGTATCTTTCTCATAGCCCCGCTTCCGCAAAAATCTGCAGATCTGCTCATCCTCAGACACCTGGCACTCCTCCATCAGAAGATCGATCGCCTCTCTGCCAATCCCCTTGTTCCTCAACTCAAATTCCAGCTGTTTCCTGCTCCTTCTGTCCCCGTACACGCGGATATAGTTCCGTCCATAGTTCTCATCATCCACAAACCCGTATCTTTTCAAAAAATCCACCGCGTAGTCAATGGCCTCCTGGGGATAATACCCGTCCTTTAATTTGCGGCGGATCTCCAGCTCCGTCCTGTCCCGGGATTTTAAAAGGTACAGCGTTCTCTCCTTGGCCCTTTTAAAAAGCACTTTCTCCAGGATCTCCCGGTAAACCTCCCTGGTGAGCTCTCCGCCTTCTTTTATCTTGTAAGTCCTTATCTCCCCCTGATAAAGAGCGAAAGCAAAGTCCTCGTCCGTGAGAACTTTGCTTCTCCTCTTATCCAGGGGAGTCACGGATATGATCTGCATCCTGTCCTCCCCAGCCGGCTTAATTCTCAGCCGGCTCTTCCTCCTCCTCTTTCACGATCTCCGGTTCCAGGGCCGGCTCCGAGGCTGCGCCGGCCGCTGCAGCCTTTCCGCCTCTGGCCGGGGTTTTGTCCCCCTTGGCCCCTCTCCCGGTCTTCAATGCCGGCTCCTTAGGCTCTGACGCCTCCCCGTCTCCTGCCTCCGAGGATTTGAGACCGTAAATGCCCCGTACCTTATCTTCCACCTCCTGGCAGGCCTCCGGGTTATCCCTGAGATAGATCTTGGCGTTCTCCCGCCCCTGGCCGATCTTTTTCCCCTGATAGGCGTACCAGGCGCCGCTTTTCTCGATGATATTCTCCTTTACCGCCAGATCCAGGATATCGCCCTCTTTGGAAATACCCTTGCCGAACATAATGTCAAACTCCGCCTCCTTAAAAGGAGGCGCGATCTTGTTCTTAACCACCTTCACCTTGACGCGGTTTCCGATCATGTCTCCGCCCACTTTCAGAGTCTCCGCTTTTCTGACCTCCATGCGGACCGACGCGTAGAATTTCAGAGCCCGGCCTCCGGTGGTCGTCTCCGGATTGCCGAACATCACGCCGATCTTCTCGCGCACCTGATTGATAAAGATGACGCTGCAGTTGTACTTGTTGATAATGCCGGTCAGCTTTCTTAAGGCCTGGGACATGAGCCTTGCCTGCAGGCCCATGTGGGAATCCCCCATCTCCCCCTCGATCTCCGCCTTGGGAACCAGGGCTGCCACAGAGTCCACGATGACAATATCCACAGCCCCGGAGCGAACCATGGTCTCCGTGATCTCCAGAGCCTGCTCCCCGTTATCCGGCTGGGAGATGTAAAGATTATCAATATCCACGCCAATGTTCTTGGCGTAAACCGGGTCAAGGGCGTGCTCCGCGTCGATAAAACCGGCGATACCGCCTCTCTTTTGAACCTCCGCCACCATATGAAGGGCCACTGTGGTCTTACCGCTGGACTCGGGACCGTACACCTCTATGATACGCCCCTTGGGGATGCCGCCCAGCCCCAGGGCGATATCCAGGCTTAAAGAGCCTGTAGGCACGGTCTCAATGTTCATATTAGCCCCGGAATCCCCCAGTTTCATGACGGAACCCTTGCCGTAAGCTTTCTCTATCTGTGTCAGGGCGCCCTCCAGCGCTTTCATCTTCTCTTCTCTGTTCATATGTCCTTCCCCTTCTCAATTCGAACAAATGTTCTTTTTAATATCATAATATAACAATGGCCAAATGTCAACCACTGATCCAACTTTTTCACATTTATTTTTCCGCCCCCAAAGGCATCCCCTCCTCTCCGCCTGCTTACTCCATTCTGTCTGAAACCGCGGACGATCTGCCGCAGGAATCCCAAGAAACTCCCGACTTCTGAAAAGAAGAAACCTTTTCGAAGACTAATCTTAGTATAGTTCAAGTTGTCCTATCCGTCAACACCATTTTACAGCTCACAGGGCGGAAAACAGCCCCTTTTTTGCTGTTTCCGCCCTTCTTCCTACAGAGTCACTTTCATGAAATTTTTCTTTCCTCTCTTCACGATCATCCCGTCTCCCTGGAATTCTTCTTTGCCGAAGGTCTTCTTAATATCCTTCATCTGCTCTCCATTGACGGAAACGCCGCCCTGCTCCACATTCCGCCTGGCCTCTGCCCGGGACGGAGCCAGACCGGATCTGTGGAGAACTGCCAGAATATCGATCAAACCGTTCTCATTAAAATCCTCGTCCTTCAGGCGGAAACTGGGCATATTTTCCAGGCTGCCCTGTCCTTTAAACAGAGCCTGTGAAGCTTCCTTCGCTTTCCCGGCCTCCTCCTGTCCGTGAACCAGCGCGGTCAGTTCAAAAGCCAGGATCTCCTTGGCAGTATTTAGCTGGCTGCCCTCCCATTTGTCCATGGCGTCGATCTCCTCCAGAGGCAGGAACGTCAGCATCCGCAGACATTTGAGCACATCATCATCCGCCACATTTCTCCAATACTGGTAAAACTCAAAGGGGGAAGTCTTGTTGGGGTCAAGCCACACAGCCCCTGACTGGGTCTTGCCCATCTTCTTGCCCTCGGAATTTAACAGCAGGGTAATGGTCATGGCATAGGCGTCCTTGCCCAGCTTCCGGCGTATGAGCTCCGTGCCCCCCAGCATGTTGGACCACTGATCATCGCCTCCAAACTGCATATTGCAGCCATATCTCTTAAACAGCTCATAGAAATCGTAGCTCTGCATGATCATGTAATTAAATTCCAGAAAGCTCAGCCCTTTTTCCATCCGCTGTTTATAGCACTCTGCCCGAAGCATATTGTTAACGGAAAAGCAGGATCCCACCTCCCGCAGAAGCTCCACGTAATTTAGATCCAAAAGCCAGTCCGCGTTGTTCACCATCATTGCCTTTCCCTCGGAAAAATCAATGAATTTGCTCATCTGCTCCTTAAAACAGTCGCAATTGTGCTGAATCGTCTCCGGAGTCATCATCTGGCGCATATCCGTCCTGCCGGAAGGATCTCCCACCATCCCGGTTCCTCCCCCGATCAGGGCGATGGGCTTATTGCCCGCCATCTGAAGCCGTTTCATCAGGCACAGAGCCATAAAATGTCCCACATGCAGGCTGTCCGCCGTGGGATCAAAGCCAATATAAAACACAGCCTTCCCCTCATTTACCATACTTCTGATCTCATCTTCGTCTGTCACCTGGGCGATCAGGCCTCTGGCAACCAGTTCATCATAACATTTCATCGTCTTCTCTCCTTTTCCTGAAATTCATTTACCTCTTTCCGGCACATCCCCGGACCGCCCTCTTCGGGTCTGATACAACAAAAAAGCCCCGTCCCTTCAAAAGGACGAGGCAACTGTCTCGCTGTACCACCTAATGTTCACAAAAAAGCTTACGCCTTTCTGCCTCTTCGACCACACATCCGCAGGCCGCCTCAACCGGCATGCCGCAGAAATATGCTCTAGCACGATAACGTGTGCAGGAATCCGTCACAGCCTACTGGGACTATCCGTTTGGTGTGAAGCTCAAAGATGTATTCACGTCCGGCTTTCCACGCGCCTCTCATCTCCCGGCTGCTTTCTGTGTGCTGCTGCCCAACGCTACTTGTTCTTGTCATGGCCTTTGTCGTAAAGTTGTGTGTTGTGTAAAGCCATTATAGAGAATCCCCCTTTATTTGTCAAGAGGGATTTTTTCTTTTCCCTTTTACAAATACCAATCGGTCCTCCTTAGACAGGTCCTCCCGATATCCATACCCCATCTGGTCAAATTCTTTAAGCTCCTCCACATCCTCCACCTGGCGCTGGGCCATGTACCGTACCATAGCGCCTCTTGCCATCTTGGCCTCCGTGGCTTTTACGCAGACTTTCACTTTCCCGTCCGCCTCCTCCAGCTGGCCAAACACACAGTCCACCAGCCTGGGCGCCGGGCAGATCCCCTCACCCGCCGTCTCTCCCGCGCCGCGCTTTCTCCCTGACAGCGCCCAGGGCTTTACCGCCTTGCCGTACTCCTCAGAAGCCAGATTCACGATCACATCCACCCCGTCTGCCAGAACCTGGTATAGACTGTCTCCCCAGTAATCATAAAGGCTTGTGACAATCCTTCCCTCATGCTCCATAGCGATCCTGGCCTGCATCTCCAGGCGGTAAGGCGTCACTCCGTCAAAAGCCTTTAAAATCCCATAGAAACCAGACAAGATATAGAGGTGGTCTCCAATATAATCCAGCGCCCTGTTCTCAAAGACTCCCGGAGCCATGCTCTGATACTGAAGCCCCTCATAGGCAAGCACCGCCGGCGTCACAAAGCCCTCCAGATCCATACTCTTTAACCGCTGCCGGTTCAGATCCGCGATCTTGTCATTGCATTTCCAAATCCTCTGGATCGTCTCCCTGTCAAGGCTCCGGAGATACTTCATCAGCCCCTTGGTCCGCTCCAAAAACACCGGCCTTCCCGGCTCCACCGGAAACTCCTCCAGACAGTTCATCTTCTTGGCCGGTGAGATCATAATGTGGATCCTGCTCATATCTCCTAACTTCTCCCCATAAAATCATGTCCGCAGCTGCGGCAGTGAACCTGTATCTTTCCATGCCCCCTTGGGATCCGCAGCTTCTGACCGCACTTCGGACATTTAAAGATCTTAAACCTTCTGCCCTCTTTCAGCCGGCCGCCGAATTTTCTGATCCGCTCCCCTGCCTGGAAACAGGTATGCAGGTATGTCTGATTTTCCTGAAATCTTCTGCCCGTATTCCTGGAAAACATCCTCACATAAATAAGGAGCAGGCATATCAGTTCCATCCAGAAAAATGTGGGATTTCTTGTAACTAAATGGAGCGCCACAAAAACCAGGATCAATGTGGACAAAAAACGGTTCAATTCATCTGTGCCGTACCGTCCCACCATAAAGCGGCGGAACTTATCTCTTAAATGGTTCAACACCTCATCCCTTTCTACATCTTTCCCGAGTATTCGTCATTTCTTTTAAGAGTATACCCCATATTTCCCCCAAATGCAATGCTTTCCACATCGGGCGCCCGATGCTTCTTGTTCCGCAGAGCGGAACAAGAAAAAGACCCCAAAACTCTTTGTACCGTTCGCCATGCCGGCGATCTACAAAGGTTTTAGAGCCCTTTTAGTCCCTCAATCCTACTCTTCATCAACATCACTAAAATTCAAAACCGTGGTCACAGATTCAACCTTATTTCCGATTTCAATACTCTCAATCTCTTCAACTGTTATCTCCTCTTCAAATGTATATAACAATCTTCTTCCAGCATCGTCAACATCAAAGCTATATGGAGGGAATCTTTCACTATTCACATTCAAAAAGATAAAATTTTCGTCAACCATCTTGGGGGTTTTCCTTCATTCATCAAACAGTCCCGCCGACAGATACCGATCCCCGGTATCCGGCAGCAGCGCCACGATCACCTTCCCCACATTCTCCTCCCTCTTAGCCAGCTCCAAAGCCGCCCAGGCTGCGGCTCCCGACGAGATGCCCACAAGCACGCCCTCGCTTCTGGCCATCAGCCTTACGGTGGCAAAGGCGTCCTCATCCGACACGGTTATCACTTCATCGTAGATCTTGGTGTTCAGCACGTCAGGCACAAACCCGGCTCCGATTCCCTGGAGCCCGTGACTTCCTCCTCTGCCTCCGGAAAGCACCGGAGATCCCTTTGGCTCCACAGCCGCCACCTTCACCGAAGGCTTTTTCCCTTTCAGATACTCCCCTGTGCCTGTGACGGTCCCTCCGGTTCCCACGCCAGCCACAAAGATATCCACGGCTCCGTCCGTATCCTCATAGATCTCCGGCCCTGTGGTCAGACGGTGGGCCGCCGGGTTGGCAGGATTCACAAACTGTCCCGCCACAAAGCTGTGAGGGATGCCCGCGGCCAGCTCCTCTGCCTTCTCAATAGCCCCTTTCATTCCCTTAGCCCCCTCTGTCAGGACCAGCTCAGCCCCGTAGGCCTTCATCAGCTGACGCCGCTCCATGGACATGGTGTCCGGCATGACGATGATGAGCCGGTATCCTCTGGCAGCCGCAACAGCCCCAAGGCCGATCCCCGTATTGCCTGACGTAGGCTCAATAATGACAGAGCCAGGACCAAGTTTTCCCTCTTTCTCCGCCTGGTCGATCATGGCCCTGGCCACCCGGTCCTTCACAGAGCCCGCCGGATTTAAGTATTCCAGCTTTGCCAGCACCCTGGCTTTCAGGCCCAGCTTCTCCTCCAAACGCGTCAGCTCCAGCAGAGGAGTCCTCCCGATCAATTGTTCCACAGATGTATAGATAGCAGACATGTCTTTCCCCTCTCTCTTTTCACTTCACATAAACCGTCAGCTGTATACACAGCGTGTCCGGCCATCCCCCATAAAAAAGGATGGCCGGACACCGGAATCATCAACGCTTTGGTTTCAATTATTTATTGTAGTTTACAATCTTCCCAAAATCAGGCTTCAAAGAAGCGCCGCCTACCAGTCCGCCGTCGATATCTGCCTGGGCAAACAGCTCCGGAGCGCTTGCCCCTGACACGGAGCCGCCGTACTGGATACGGATCGCCGCCGCAGTAGCCTCATCATAGATCTCGCCGACGCACACGCGAATCGCCGCGCAAACCTCCTGGGCCTGCTCTGTAGTGGCAACCTTGCCGGTTCCGATGGCCCAGATGGGCTCATAGGCGATAACAACCGTCTTGGCCTGGTCCGCTGTCACGTTCTGGAACGCGATCTTGATCTGCTGGCGAACCCAGTCAATGGTGATGCCCTGCTCTCTCTGCGTCAGGGTCTCGCCGCAGCAGAGAATGGGGGTGATGCCGTGCTCAAGAGCCTTTAAGACTTTCTTGTTGACGATCTCATCCGTCTCCTTAAAATACTCTCTTCTCTCAGAATGGCCGATGATCACATACTCCACGCCTGCGTCCTTCAGCATGTTGGGAGAGATCTCCCCTGTGTAAGCGCCCTTCTCCTCATAGTACATATTCTCAGCGCCCACATGGATGTTGGTTCCCTTTGCCGCCTCGGCAACAGGGATAATGTCAATGGCAGGCACACAGAACACCACGTCCACTTCCTCATTGCCCACCAATGGCTTTAACTCATTCACCAGTGCAACCGCCTCGGTTGGAGTCATGTTCATCTTCCAGTTTCCGGCGATAATTTTCTTTCTTGCCATGTTATCCTCCATCTGCAGGGCCCGGCTTGCATCCAGGCCCTTCTATTTCTCGTCTTATTCTGATACCTGTATTTATTTGTTGTCAGCCGCCGCTACGCCCGGCAGTTCCTTGCCCTCCAAAAACTCCAGAGAAGCGCCGCCGCCGGTGGAGATGTGGGTCATCTTGTCAGCAAAGCCCAGTCTCTTGACCGCGTTTACAGAATCGCCGCCGCCGATCACTGTGGTAGCGTCAGACAGCTCCGCAACCGCGCGGCAGACTTCCAGAGTACCCTCCGCGAAGTTGGAGAACTCGAACACGCCCATGGGGCCGTTCCAAACAACAGTCTTTGCGCCCTTTAATGCTTCCTTGTATGCCTCGATGGTCTTCGGTCCGATATCGAATCCTGACCATCCCGCGTCGATCACGTCAACAACCTTGCGCTCTGTATCGTTGTTAAACTCCTTGCCCTCAACATGGTCAACAGGAAGAAGCAGTTTCACGCCCTTGTCAGCAGCTTTCTTCACCATCTCCAGAGCGTAATCAAGCTTATCCTCCTCGCACAGGGAATTGCCGATCTCCTGGCCCTGAGCCTTTGCAAATGTATAAACCATGCCGCCGCCGATGATCAGGGTGTCAACCTTGTCAAGAAGATTATTGATCACGTTGATCTTGTCAGAAACCTTTGCGCCGCCTAAGATGGCAACAAAAGGACGAACCGGATTCTCCACAGCCTGACCTAAGAACTTGATCTCCTTCTCCATCAGATAGCCGACCACGTTCTCCTTTGTGTACTTTGTCACGCCTACGTTGGAGCAGTGAGCCCTGTGGGCAGTACCGAAAGCGTCGTTTACAAACACGCCGCAGTCGCACAGCTCAGCCAGCTCTTTAGCGTAAGCGTCCGCCTTCTCATCCTTGCCGTACTTGGTCTCTTCCCCTCTGTAGCGGGTATTCTGAAGCAGAAGAACCTCGCCGTCCTTAAGCTCGGCGGCCACCTTCTTGGTCTCCTCGCCTGTAACCTTGGGGTCATCGACAAATTTCACTTCCACACCAAGTCTCTCTTTCAGCGCGGGGGCAACCGGCGCTAAGGACATCTCCGGAACCGGCTCTCCCTTTGGCTTGCCAAGGTGGGAGCAAAGGATCACTCTGGCGCCCTGGTCCAGAAGCTTCTTGATGGTGGGAATGGCTCCGTCAATACGGTTGTAATTCTGGATCACGCCGTCCTTTAACGGTACGTTAAAATCGCAGCGGACTAATACTTTCTTGCCCTGGAGATTGGTCAGATCATCTACGGTCTTTTTATTTAACATGGTAATCATGCCCCTTTCAACTTGTCTTTTCTTTTCTATATGGAAAAACGGATGAAACATAAACAAGGGTCCGGTCCACGGACCGGACCCTTGCCTGGATCACTGATACAACTTGTCTGTAACAGCCCCATAGCCGGGCCGTTACGCTTGTCCTGCAAAAGATTACAGTTCAGCGAAGTATTTAATTGTTCTAACCATCTGGCTGGTATAGGAGTTCTCGTTGTCATACCATGAAACTACCTGTACCTCGTACAGATCGTCAGCGATCTGAGATACCATAGTCTGAGTCGCGTCAAACAGAGAACCATACTTCATGCCGATAACATCGGAGGAAACGATGGGATCCTCGTTGTAGCCGTAGGAATCGGAAGAAGCTGCCTTCATAGCCGCGTTGATACCCTCTTTTGTAACGTCTGCGCCCTTAACCACTGCGGTTAAGATGGTGGTGGAGCCGGTGGGTACCGGAACACGCTGTGCGGAACCGATTAACTTGCCATCTAATTCCGGAATAACCAGGCCGATAGCCTTAGCTGCGCCGGTGGAGTTGGGAACGATGTTAGCAGCGCCTGCTCTTGCTCTTCTTAAATCGCCCTTTCTGTGCGGTCCGTCAAGGATCATCTGATCGCCTGTGTAAGCGTGGATGGTGCTCATGATACCGGACTGGATGGGAGCATAGTCGTTCAAAGCCTTAGCCATAGGAGCTAAGCAGTTGGTAGTACAGGAAGCTGCGGAGATGATGGTATCATCCTTTGTCAGAATCCCTTCGTTTACGCTAAATACGATTGTCGGCAGATCTTTTCCTGCCGGTGCGGAGATAACAACCTTCTTTGCGCCTGCGTCGATATGTGCCTGAGATTTCTCTTTGGAGCAGTAGAAGCCTGTACACTCCAGAACAACGTCTACACCAATCTGGCCCCATGGAAGATCGGCAGCATTCTTCTCTGCGTAAATCTTGATAGTATTGCCATCTACGGTGATGGAATCCTCGCCTGCCTCTACAATGTGCCGACCTTCGCCGATACGTCCGGCGTATCCGCCCTGTGCGGTGTCATACTTTAACAAGTGAGCCAACATCTTGGGATCTGTCAAGTCGTTGATCGCAACGATCTCATAACCCTCTGCCCCGAACATCTGTCTGAATGCCAGACGCCCAATACGTCCAAAACCATTGATTGCTACTTTTACTGCCATAACTCTCATTCCTCCTAAAGAATAAATTGAATAGCGATTGTTAAAATCAAATCAACCCCATGTACCATTTTACATAATTTTCCCAGAAATAGCAAGTAGTTTTTAGAAATAAATCATGGAAGTCAGAGCTCATTTTTAATATACCCTGCCAGATTGTAAGCATGATCGGAAATTCTCTCCAAATTGCTGATAATGTCTAAAAATACCACGCCGGATGAGGGGGCGCACTCCCCGCTGGAGAGACGCTCGATGTGCTTCTCACGCAGATCCTCTTCCATGGTGTCCACCTGGTCCTCATACTGGCTGACCTTGCGGACCTCGTCCATACTCCCGGTCCTTCTGGCCTCTATGGCGTGGCCGAAAGATTTGAACACGCTGGCGCTGATCTCTCGCAGATCCTGGATACCGGTCTCGGAAAATCCGAGGTTGTGGTCCACCAGGTACTGAGCAGATTCCGCCAGATTCTCCGCGTGGTCCCCCACCCGCTCGATGTCGCTGACGCTGTAGAACAGATCGTTGACCACCACCTTCTGATGCTCGGTCAGGGAGAGATTGTCGATCTTTATCAAATACTCGGTCAGCATCTTCTCCATGGCGTCAATGGTCTTCTCAACCTTGTATACCTCCTCGATCTCCTCCAGGTTCCCGGTGATGATGGCCTCGATCCCCCGCTTAACATTGCCCATGGTGATCTGCCCCATATGGATCACTTCAAGAGCCGCCGTATCCACGGCAAATGCAGGAGATTCGAAGATACGCTCGTCCAGATGCTTTAATGTGACAGTCGCCTCGTCCTCCTGCTCCTGGTCCTTTTGGGTCTCTTTCACCAAAACCCCTGACAGCTTCACCAGCTGGTTGGCAAAGGGGAACAAGAGCGCTGTGTTGGTCAGGTTAAATACTGTGTGGAACATGGATATCTCCATAGCCGTAATATGGTGGGACGCCATAGACGGATAGAGCATAAACAGCACGAATCCCAGGATGCCAAACACCAGAGCTCCGATCACATTGAAGCTTAAATGCATCACTGCCGCCCTCTTAGCTGTCCTGGAGCCGCCCATACTGGACAGCATAGCTGTGACGCAGGAACCGATGTTCTGTCCCAGAGTGATGTAAATTGCCGCATTGGTGGTCACAACCCCGTTTAGGGCCAGCGTCTGCAGGATACCCACAGAGGCGGATGAACTCTGCAGCAGAGCTGTCACAAGGGCGCCGATGACCATCCCCAGAAACGGATTGCCCCCCAGCACCTCAAAGGCCTTTGAGAAAATACGCGCCTTGGTGTAGGGCGAGATGGAATCCGACATAAACTCCAGACCCATAAACAGAAGCCCCAGGCCCACCAGAATCTCCCCGGCTGTGTGGTATTTCTGTTTTTTGGAGAACAGGATCATAATCGCCCCGATGCCGATAAGAAGCGGGGCGTAAAACGCAGGCTTCATCACCTCCATGGCGCTGCCGATCTGGCTCAGAGACACGATCCAGGCCGTAATGGTAGTACCGATATTGGCGCCCATGATAACCCCTACTGCCTGGGTGAGATTCAGGACTCCGGCGCTTACAAAACCAACCACCATGACTGTGGTGGCGCCGCTGCTCTGGATAATGGCTGTTATCAGCGCTCCCAGACAGACTGCCATGACGCGGTTGTTGGTCAGCATCCCCAAAAACTGACTCATCTTTCCGCCTGCGGATTTCTGCATGCCGTCCGCCATGATGCTCATGCCGTAAAGGAACATTCCCAGGCCGCCTAAAAACCAAAATAGATTTGATATATCACTGACTGACATATTTCCCTCCTGTATGTAAGTTTTCCAGGACTTCCCCGGTCCGGAAAATTCTGCATAGCAGATTTATGATAACATAGACCGTCATATCTTGCCAAGCCATTTCTGGATTTCTGCTAAATTTTGCTAAATTTTGTTAATTTTTCTACAGAACCGCTTCTTATCTCTGGCAATTCTGCCGCTATTCCGTTATACTATTGACAGATAACGAAAAAAATATTTATTTATGAGGAGGGATCTTTTATGCTCTGCGATTTTCATCTCCATACGGATTTTTCCGGGGACAGCCATACCCCTGCCGCCGTCCAGATTGAAAAGGCCGTTTCCCTTGGCATGTCCCGCGTCTGTATCACAGATCATCATGATATGGACGTTGTATCCCCCTGTGATTTTACCCTGGATCTGCCCAGGTATATTCCCGCCATGGAAAACTTGCGCAGAAAATACGACGGCAGGATCCAGATGGAGATCGGCATTGAGCTGGGTCTTCAAAACCACATCGCCTCAAAGCTTTCCGCGGTATCCCAGCAGTATCCGTTTGACTACATCATAGGGTCCTGCCATTTTATCGACGGTCTTGATCCCTATTACCCGGAATTCTTCCACGGCAGGACAGAGGCGGAGGGATACTTCCGCTTCTTTCAGGTTACATTAAGCCGCGTACAGGCACTGGACTGTTTTGACGCTCTCGGCCACCTGGACTATGTAGTCCGCTATGGTCCCAACAAAAACCGCGACTACCGCTATCAAGATTACAGGGAGGTGATTGATTCCATCTTAAAGGCTCTGATCCAGAAAGGCAAGGCCCTGGAATGCAACACAGGGGGATTCCATTATGGCCTGGGCCACCCCAATCCCTGTGAGGAGATCCTTTGCAGATACCGGGAACTGGGTGGGGAACTTCTCACCATTGGCTCTGACGCCCACACGCCGGAGTATGTAGGATTTGATTTTAAGCGGACCAGAGAACTTTTAAAGGCCTGCGGTTTTTCCCACTACACAGTATATCATCAGAGAAAGCCCCAATTTCTTCCTCTATAGCGTATAATCTGGTCATGACTGTCAATACTTTCTATAAATGAGCATGCATTATGTATGAAGATGCCCCGTGAACCATAACAATTATGAAAAGAAATGGAGACAGCCATGACCAGAATCCCGAAACATATTGGAATCATCCCCGACGGCAACCGCAGGTGGGCCCAGGGAAAAGGCTTTGCCAAGGAGGACGGCTATGCGCACGGAATCTCCCCGGGCCTGGAACTCTATCATATCTGCAGGGATCTGGGAGTGGATGAGATGACCTTCTATGGTTTTACTGTGGATAATACGAAACGGCCGTCCAGACAGCGTCTCGCCTTCTCCTCGGCCTGTGTCAAGGCAGTAGAGGCGCTCTCCCATGAGGACGCCTCCCTGCTTGTTTTAGGCAACACAAAATCCGCCATGTTTCCCATGGAGCTGCTTCCCTACACAGAGAGGCATACCTTTGGCACAGGCGCAGTAAAGATTAATTTTCTGGTTAATTACAGCTTTGAGTGGGATCTGGGATTCCAGAAAGGCGCCATCGGCCCTGTGATGAGATCTTCGGATGTGTCCCGTGTAGATTTGATCATACGCTGGGGCGGGAGAAGGAGGCTGTCAGGGTTTCTGCCTGTCCAGTCTGTATATTCGGACATATATGTGATTGACGACTACTGGCCTGATTTTACGGCCCGCCATGTACATGAAGCTATTGCCTGGTACTCGAAACAGGATATCACCCTGGGCGGGTGAGTGACGGTCTGAAAATTCTGTCTTCATCATGTCTTCATCTGTAGCAAAAACACAACGCAAAAAATGGGAAGTCCCTGCTTTTTCGGGACTTCCCATTTTGTTTTCTAAGCGCGAGACGGGATTCGAACCCGCGACCCTCGCCTTGGCAAGGCGATACTCCA
>CAJUFP010000120.1 GCA_910585645.1 uncultured Hungatella sp.
TTCTGCAAGTATGAGCTGAAAGGCGGCAGCTGCAAGATTTTCAAGGACAAGGGCTGTCCGGGATGCGGCACTCTCCGCAAAGTGGAATTTGAGCAATTCGTTTTTAACGCTATGAGGGAGCAATTCCGGGATTTCAAACACCTTCGGGGCGGTGAGGAAAAGGCCAACCCGAAATTGACCGCCTGGTAAGTACAAAGTAAACGTTAATTATCAGATTTCTCTTTTGAACATTCTTCCTCGTTCACAAAGGCGTCCAGACAGAAAACAGGGCAGGAGCTGCTGAACGTTATGGATGCCAGCCTGGCCTTATGGCGGGGGATCATGAGGCTTATCGCCGTATGGAGGAAGCTCGAAGCGCCAGATATACAGCAAAGATTCAAAAGGTGGTTTCTGCCGTATGCCTTGCGGATGTTGATATTGCCTGTGGAGAGTTAAAAAACGTCAAAACCCATCTGGAATATGCAATCCGGGAGGGCGGATAGGATATTTTTCTTTGGGAGGAATTTTCAGGATGGCAAAACAATATGGAATCGATCCAAGGCTTGTGATCTGGATACAAAAGAATACAGGACATGACCTGCAGACGTTCAGCGATCTGGCAAAGATCAAATGCCTGGACAGCAGAAAAAGAAACTTTTGGGCCGTAAAGAGGATAGAAGATGTGCGTCTCCCTTCCTGGCTGGCGATAAAGGACGGTGATTTCACCTTAATTGGGGAAATGACGAAGCTAAAACAGCTATCTCTCCATGATGTCGCGATGGATGACTATTCTTTTCTGACCAGATGCAGATGTTTAAGCACACTGGATTTGCAGGATACCGGTTTTTCGGACTGCCGCCTGCTGAGGAAGCTTCCGGCTTTGAAGAAAGTCCTTCTGCCTGCTTACAGTCAGTTAATACATACAGAGGAGTTGGAGCAGTTATCCTGTCTGATTGAGATAAAAGAAGAAAAAACAGAAAAATCCGGAGAGACAAAGCCGGCTTGTCAGGAGAGAGAGCCTTCTGTGGAGAGCCTGGCATCATGGGGACCGCTGCGCTTAGGGGACACGGCACATTTAAGTATTGATGGCATGGGGATTGTCCTGTTTTCGGCAGAGGTTATGAAATCCGTTATTCCGGGAAGCGATTTTCTGACAGAGGAATTTACGAATCCGAAACAGGTTGGCGTACACATCCGGAAAGGGGATATCACGGCTTTCTGTACAGGCACGGGAGGCGATTTTATACTCTGGTTCCGCTCTGGTTATCCGGATTCCAATGCCAAAAAGGAGTTTCCGGTAATGATTCGGCTGGCATTGGAAGTAAGGGGCGGCTCCCTGCAGTTTTGTGACTTGTTTTGGCTGAGTAACTGGAATATGGATTTTCCACAGGAGCAGATATTGTCTCTGCCGGACGGATACTATCATATAACAGCCTGCACAAAAAGGCCGGAATCCGGATACTGGGGAGACGACCAGATTATCTGCCTCTATTTTAACAAACTGGAGGAAATGCCTGAGCTTACATGGCCCGGAGTTCCCTATTTGTTTACGGAAGCGTCAGAAGCAGAACCGGATGAAACCGGAGTGCAGGGGCCAAACAGAAGGGATTATACGGAAATGATTCGGCGGCTGTATGGTGTGGAAGAGCTGCAGGGCTATACAGAGGAAGAAATCGCGGTTGTGAAACAATATTTTGCGCCGCTTCCTTCGGCGCTGGAAGAGTTCTGGAAACGTGCAGCATGCACAGAAGAGATTCATAAGGTACAGGATAAGTGGATTAGACCGGGAGATTTCGATAAATGGGACTGGCTAAGGGACAGCGATTATCTGGTGATACTGATTGAAAACCAGGGATGCTGCCGGGCGGGAATCCGAAGAAAAGATCTGGGAAAAACAGATCCGCCGGTTTATGTGGCTGCAGATGGGACGGATGATTGCAAATGGACCTTATGCACCGGGACACTCAGCGGATTTCTGCAGGCAGTTCTTGCCTATGAATCGGTATTTGCGTTTCCTTTTCACGGAGAGGAGCTTATGTACTGGCTTACGCGGGAGGAGATGGAAACCGTCCGCTCCGACCTTGAGAAACAGCCCTTTGGTCTTCATGGCTGGCTGGGGACGGACATGAGTTTTTACAGCAATGCCTGTGACAATATGGTTGTCATTATGGACTGCGGCGACCTGGAAATGCTTTATGGCTCCGCCAGCCAGGCAGGATATCAGAAACTGATGGAGGTCATGGAAGGGCTTGGAGAAGAGGTATGAAGATGGGATTTCAGGATGAGATGAAACAGATATTTTTACGCGTTGCCGCTGGGGAAGTGGAACCGAAAGAATGGGAAACATGGTGGAACGGCAATAAAGTCAAATTAGAAGAATCCCTCAACCGGGGAGACAGAGGGCGGATGATGCCTGCCTTGTGGGACGCCAGCTATTATTGGATGGCAAAGACACAGAGGGGCGTTGCCTACTATTTTCATGCCCAGGGACGTCCGGTAAAGGTTTCCGATTATTATGAGAAAAAGATGCTGGAAGAGGAAGAGCGCGAAAGACAGAAAGCCATGGAAGGCTATCATAGGGATACCGCGCCTGCCAGACAGCGGTGGGAGGCATATCTGGAGGGCCATCCCACAGACACCGTCATATTTGACTGGAAGAGCCTGCTGGGGACACCGGCCGGGCAGAAGCCGGCAAAGGATTTTCCCTATAAACATTCCAGGACAACGCAGCAGTGGAAGGAGTGCGGGGAGGAACTGAAGCTTCGCCTGAAAGAGAACCTGCAGGCAAAGATCGCTCCTGTCACAAAAGCATACGGCATGAAAAAAGCAGGCCCCAAGACCTTTGTGCGGGAGAAGAACGGCCTGGTAACCCGCATCCAGTTTATCGGCTATTTCAGAGGCGGCGGATACGAGGCCATGTTGTGTTACCTCTGCCCCCTATATGCCATACAGTACGGAATCTTAGGCTTGCCGGGGCACATCTGTCAGGGAGAGAGTTTCCAAAGAATGCAGAAAGACTGGGGAGTGATTCAGTATGGCATGGAAGCGGTGGATGCTGCCATGGTGGAACGCATCAACAGAAAATTTGATGATATCCTGATATTCCTGGCGGATGACGTGCTGCCGGAGTGGCAAAGAATAGACAGCCTGGAGACATATTTCGCGAAGGAACGCCGGGATTACCTGAAAGCCGCTGGGACAGGCCCGAAAAATCCAAGGACCGGCAGGCCCATGTGGAACCTGGATATGGGAGGAAAGGAAGATCCATGGCGGGCGGACGACTATCTGTTTGGCGTATGGGATTTGCTCAACGGAAAGGAAGAGGAAGGGTACGCACATCTGGAAGAATGTGTGAGGCACAATTCCGATTATATGAAGGAACTTTTAAAGGAGTTTCCGGGCGCCTGCAATGATCGGAGAGACGACATGGCGGTGATGTACCAAAACGCAAAGCTGTTTCTTGGAACAAAGGAGATACCGGAGGCAGAGAAACGGCGGGACAGGATTCGGGAGACTTATGAGGAGGTATGCCGGTTTATGCGGTATTATCACGGTCTGGCAAAAAAGACGGAAAGGAAACCGGAATAGAGGAAACTGCCCACACGCTTTGTACCTGCTGCAATGGCAGCTTTCCAGGGCAGCGTCGGGAAAGGGAAAAAGAAGGAATGAAAGACCGTTTTAAAGTAATCGGATATTACATATGCGAAATAAACGATACTCCCAGGTGGCTGCAGGGAATCAGCAGGCAGCTCTTGTCTGTCAGTGGCTGTATCGGAGAGCAGCATCCCAGGTGGAAATGTTTTATGAGCGGATGGAGCAAAGGGGAGGCGCGGGAATATCAGGAGAAGCTGCGGCTTGACGGAGAACAGTACAGGGAGTTTTCAGAAACAGCAGGTTTCCTTTTCAATGCCAAAAGGCTGGATGTGGATTGCAGGTTTTTGGAATTATCGGATGCGAGAGATTTTTATGAGAAATTTTGTGGGGCGCTCCCATGTTGTGTGGTAAGCATTTCTACAACCACGGAGTATTATAAAATCCTGCTGGGTGAGTTGAAGGGCAGCAACAGCCACGCGCTGATGAACGGTGAACAGGATAACAGCCCATGGCTGGGAAATGATATTTTGGGTTGGGATATTGGCGGCTTTCATTCTTTTCTGTGCAATTCTCTGCAGAAAGAACTGCCGGACGTAAGATTCAATGGTGTGGGACTGCTGGGCAATGTATTTTCGGAAGTAGAGGGATTTGCGCGTCAGATACAGGGAAAAGGGGAACCGGTGGAATGGATTCCCTGCAGGATTGGGATGTATGGGCAGAACGCAGAGTTTGATCGGCTTACAGGAGGAGGAAAATGGGAAAGACAGGGACAACGGGAAAGACAGGGATAACGGGCAAGACAGGGATAACGGGCAAGACAGGGACAACGGGGAAAACAGGACAGCCCTCATGGGCGAAGCGCATTTTAAAACTGCTGGAGCAGGCAAAGGCAAAAGATCCGGATTTTGTGAGATTTGGAGCATACAGCCACAAGTATAAGCTGTCTGCGCCTGCCAGCGAGGAGACGATACAAAAATTTGAGGAGCAGGAGGGAATACGGCTGCCGGAGGAATACCGGGATTTTCTGCTCTTTGTGGGAAACGGCGGCGCAGGCCCTTATTATGGGCTTTATGGAGTGGAGACGCAGGAAAAGGAACTGCACGATTCCCATGGCTTCCGCCTCTACCGCGCTCATGAAGAGCCGGTGATCTATCCGAAGATGAGCGATGAGGATTGGAACAGGGTGGTGGGTTCGGAGGGCAATCCGGAGGGCAGGCAAAAAGGGGAGGCGGTACATCCCTATGTGGGAGTCCTGCCCATCGGGAGCCAGGGCTGTACCCTGATGACAGGGATTATGCTTGCGGGACCGTATCGGGGGCAGGTGGTCTATTATGATGAGGATTTCTGCGGACAGCCGTTTTTTGTGCGGGAAAAGGGATTCCTTAAGTGGTACGAACGGTGGCTACGGGAAGTGATCGCAGGCTATAGTGATGAAGAGGTTGGATTTGGGTTGAATATAGACGGAACTCCCAGTCAACTGATGGAGCTGTATGAACAGACCGAAGATCCGGCAGAGAGAATGGAGATTATTGACAGTTACTACAAATTTGAGACGCTGCCGGGAAAACAGAAGACCTATTTCAAGCAGGTATGCGCCGGGGAATCCAACATGGAAGTGCGGATGAAGCTGATTAAGATGCTGGCCCGTTTCCATGTGCCGGGCATGGCCAGGGAGCTTGAAAAGTTGTGGGAATATGAGGCTTATGCAGAAGCAGTCTCGATTATTACCTATGAAGGCACCTGGGAGGTGAAGGAAGCGTGGTATGAGAGGGTATTTGAGATACTGCCCAGGCTTCGGGGGGAGGGCTTTCGGGATGCCTGCCATACCATCAGCGCCGTGAAGGATTATCCCAATGTCCATGCGGGAAGGCTGAGAGAAGCCCTGAACCGGAACGATCTGGACAGGAATGACAGGATTTCGCTGTTCCACTGTATCCAGAAGCTGAAGGGAAAAGAAGAGGTGCTGGATTATTTCCTGGATTATCTGTCCACAGAAGAGAATGCCACTCTGCTGATCTATGCCGTCTGGTGTACGGAGGGCGTGGAGGACCGGAAGCTGAAGGAGCTCTATGTGCGGCTGATGGACAAGTACAGAACTCATGAAAATACGAAATTTGACTATAAAGGCAGTCAGATGGTCTTAAGGGGCGGCGCCTGTTTGGGAGCCAGCAGACCGGAGGGACAGCTTACAAGCAATCTGATGCGGCAGTTTGATTATTTTGGCCTGGATTACCCAGGCGGCTTTAAGCTTCTGATGGATGGGGGCAGGTGGAAGGAATGGAAACAGCAGAACGGATTTGGGACTGCGGTTTGAACGCTCCCAGCGGAAGCAATAAACAGGACACAAATGTCATAGGCAAATGGTTGACAGCGGACCATCCGTAACATCGGCCTGATTGTATTTGAGCTCAGGGATGACCGGATGGTCTGGCTGTTTAGAGCGTATGAAAAGTTATTGTTCTGCAGGCTTGAAAATCAGGCTCTCAACTCAGTTCCTCCCCATTCGAAGCAATCACTTTTTTATACCAGTCAAAAGATTTCTTTTTCCGTCTGGAGAAATCCCCGGTCCCGTCATCGTACCGTTCCACATAGATAAAACCATACCGCTTTTTCATCTCCCCGGTTCCGGCGGAGACAATGTCAATGCAGCCCCAGGGCGTATATCCCATAAGGTCAACTCCGTCCAGTTCCACGGCTTCTTTCATGGCCTTAATATGATTTCGCAGGTAGTCGATGCGGTAGTCGTCCAAAATCTGGCCGTCCTCCTCAATAGTATCCGCGGCGCCAAGGCCGTTCTCCACGATAAACAGGGGGACATGATACCGGTCGTACATCTGGCACAAGGCGATTCGGAGCCCTAAGGGGTCTACGGTCCAGCCCCAGTCCGAAGTGGCAAGATGAGGATTTTTAAAAGCGATAAACTGGTTGCCCTCTGTCTTTTCTGCGGCAGGGTCCGTGGTGGAAACCGTGGACATATAGTAGCTGAAACCGATGAAATCCACGGTGCCTTTCCCAATGATATCAAGGTCATTATCTTCCATGGCAATCTTAACGCCCATCCGTTGGAATTCCTTTAATTTGTATGCCGGATAATATCCCTTTACCTGCACATCCATATAAAATTCCCTGTTCCGGTTAAATCGGATGGATTCCATCACATCCTCCGGCTTGCAGGTCATGGGATAGCCGGGAGTCACGGCTGCCATCATGCCGATCTTAAAGTTGGGATTGATCCTGCGGCCCAGTTCCACTACCCTGGCGCTGGCCACGAAAATATGGTGGTGAGCCTGATATAAGGTCTGGGGATCATTGCGGTGGATGCCGATCTGGCACCAGCTAGAGAGCACGTTGATCTCATTGAAGGTCATCCAGTATTTTACCTTGTCCTTATATCGGTTCATTACGGTTTTGGCATAGAACACGAAAAAGTCGATGACTTCCCTGGAGGACCAGCCGTCGTAATGGTCTGCCAGATACATAGGCATATCAAAGTGGTCAATGGTAACTACGGGTTCTATGTGGTATTTTAACAGTTCGTCAAATACATGGTCATAAAACTGAAGTCCTTCTTCATTGACCTGGTACATCCCCTTAGGGCAGATGCGGGACCAGCTTACGGACATGCGGAAGCACTGAAATCCCATCTGGGCAAAGAGGGCGATATCCTCCTTATAGTGATGGTAAAAGTCCGTGGCCATGTGGCTGGGATAAAAGGTATCAGGTTTTATATACCCTGTGGCTCCCTCCGGAATCTGTCCGCTAAGGGAACTGTCGATAGGGGACTGTCCAATCTCTCCGTCTTTCGTACGGTAGGTCATCATGCGAGGCTTTTGGTATCCGCCGATCGTAACGGCGTCCAGAGTAGAAAGCCTTCTGCCGCCGGCGCTGTAGCCGCCTTCATATTGATTGCCCGCTACAGCGCCGCCCCATAAGAAATTTTTTGGGAATGCCATATTTATTACCTCCTGTATGTTTGCGTTGCTCTGTTGGATGATTATGATATGATTATAGACGGGAATCAGACCGATATCAAATACTTATAAGAAATGGATTTGCATACTTAAAAAGTATGGGTTATCTCATCGGCTGCCCCTTCCATCTCCTTTTCCATCTGTTTCAGGAACGCTGCCGCAGCTCTTGAAAGAATCTGATATTTCTTCCACACAAGGTACAGTTCCGCTTCCATAACGGGCGAAAGGGGACGGAAACAAAGATTGGTGTTTCCATCCGTGTCCACAAGCTTGTCCAGGGTGATTACATACCCGAATCCTTTTTTGGCGAACTGGGCGGCATTGTAAATCAGGTCATAGGTAGCGACAATGTTCAGTTTGTCCTTGTCTGTTTTCAGCCAGGAGAACATCTCCCTGCTTACGGAGGTCTGGTGGGAGAGGATTAACGGCTTGTCCGTCAGATCTTCCGGGGAGATCGTCTCTTTTTTTGCCAAAGGAACGTCTTTTGGCATTAAAACGCCCCACAGGTCTTTGACAGGAAGCTTTATGTAGTCGTATTTGGCCATATCCGTATCCCCCACGAAAAGTCCGAAATCAATCAGTCCTTTATCCAGCCGCTCTACGACTCGCTCTGCGTCGCCGCTGTAAATATGGTAGCGGATGGAAGGGTGTTTCTTCTGTAAATTCCGGGCTGACCGGGCCAGAAAAGAAATGGCTTCCGTTTCTCCGCAGGCGATATAGATATCCCCGTCGATGTTTTCATCGGAGGCGGCCAGTTCCGCTTTTGTCTTTTCCATCAGGTCAACCAGTTCCTCGGCCCTTTTCCGGAGCAGCATGCCGTCTTCGGTCAGCGTGACTTTTTTGCTTCCCCGGATGAGAAGCTGCTTGCCAAGTTCCTGTTCCAGTTCCTTTAGCTGCCTGGAGAGCGGGGGCTGGGTCATGCGGAGGGCATCGGCCGCTTTCGTTATGCTCTCCTCCCTTGCCACTGCCAGGAAATATTGTAACACTCGAATATCCAAAGATAAGTCCCCCCCTTACGGGAATGATTTTGCTGATTTCAGCATGATTTTAGCATATCAGAAAGAGCTATACTTTTCAAGTATGAAGAGTTATATTTTATATATATTTGATATTGCAATAAAAATGATTTAAAATGAACCCAGCAAACAAAAAGGAGGGAAAACATGGCGGAAGCAAATGACGTGTATGGAAGGGTTTACCAGAACCTGGTTGACGCGGACTGCGATGAAGAGACGACCCAGAGGTGCATGAGCCTGATGAAAGACGGACGATATATGGATATGCTGCCTGTGCTTAACAGACACAGGCGGGTGCTCCTTGACCGCGTCCATAAAGGACAAAAGGAAATCGACTGTCTGGATTACCTGCTTTACAGCCTGAAAAAAATGTGATGTGGAGGTTCCATATGAAAGCAATGGGAAAATTTATATTGATGGCCGGTCTTGGAATCATGCTGACAGCCTGCGGGAATCCGCCGAAAGAGGCCTTAGCCGACTCCACAAAAGCTGGGGAGTCAGAAGAGAGCAGTCCTGCGGGAGGACAGACTGGGAACATACGGGAACAGGAGGGAGAGAAAGAAATGGCGAATGATATTACCTTTGATTTTGACAAAAAAACGGTGACGCTCAATACCGGATATGAAATGCCAATCTACGGCATCGGCACTTACAGCCTGACCGGTCAAACCTGCGTAGATTCCGTGGGTGCGGCGCTGAAAAACGGTGTCCGCCTGATTGATACCGCTTATATGTATCACAATGAAGAAAGCGTCGGCGAGGCGGTCCGAAATTCCGGCGTGCCAAGGGAGGAAATCTTCGTCGTCACAAAACTGTACCCGAACCAGTACGGCGATCCGGAGGCAGCGATTGAGGAGGCATTAAAAAAGCTGGATATCGGCTACATTGACATGATGCTTCTGCATCACCCGGGTACTAATGACGTGAAAGCGTACCAGGCCATGGAAAAAGCGGTAAAAGAGGGAAAGATTCGGTCCCTGGGCCTGTCTAACTGGTACGTGAAAGAACTGGAGGAGTTTCTGCCTAAGATAACGGTCACTCCGGCGCTGGTTCAGAATGAGATCCATCCCTATTATCAGGAGAATGACGTGATTCCATATATCCACGGCCTGGGCATCGTGGTACAGGGGTGGTATCCACTTGGGGGAAGAGGATATACGGCAGAGCTTCTTGGAAATCCGGTGATCTCTGAGATTGGGAAAGCCCATGGAAAGTCGGCGGCGCAGGTAATTCTTCGATGGAATCTCCAAAAGGGCGTGGTGGTGATTCCCGGTTCCAGCAACCCGGATCATATTAAGGAAAATACGCGGTTATTTGATTTTGAACTGACAGAGGATGAGATGAAGCGGATCAATGATCTGGATAGGAACGAAAAACATGACTGGTATTAAGGAGCAAGGAGATAATCATATGAGAGTTCTTGGAATTAACGGCGGCGCAAGGAAAGACGGCAATACGGCAATTTTAATGAACGCCGTGTTTGGAGAGCTGAATACGGCAGGAATCGAAACGGAGATGGTACAGCTTTCCGGCGGCGTCATAGAGCCATGCAAGGCTTGTTTTGCCTGCGGAGGGAAAAGGAACTGTGTCCATAAAAAGGATGGGTTTCAGGAAATTTTTGAAAAAATACTCCAGGCGGACGGGATCCTTCTTGGCTCGCCGGTTTATACGGCTAATATTTCCGCAAATATGCAGGCTTTTTTGGAGAGGGCGTCCGTTGTCCTGGATATGAACCGAAAGGAAAACCTTCTTCGGCATAAAGCAGGCGGGGCGGTGACGGCGGCACGGCGGGGCGGAGCATTGAATGCCTTAGATGCCATGAACCACTTTTTTATGCTGCAGGATATGTTTGTCGCAGGATCTTCCTACTGGCCCATGGCCTATGGGCAGATGCCGGGTGATGTGAGAGAAGATGAAGAAGGGCTTAAGACGATGAAAGGTTTGGGGCAAAACATGGCGTATCTGCTTAAGGCTTTGGAAAAAGAAGGGAGGAACAGGGCATGAAGTTACTGGCCAATATGATGTATTCTGTGGTCCTGGGCATTGGAACGGCGGTTTTGTTAACTGGCTGTACAAGTACGGCGGCAGAAATACAGGGGAAACCATCGGAAACCGTAATCATGGAGCCGGAAGAAAAAACGTTGGTGGTGTATTTTTCGTGTACCGGAACCACTAAGGCTTTGGCACAGTACGCTGCGGACATCCTCAATGGGGATCTCTATGAGATTGTGCCTGAAGAACCATATACAAAAGCAGACCTGGCATATTATACGGGAGGGAGGGCGGATCGGGAGCAGGATGATGGGGCCGCCAGGCCCCGGATATCGGGGGAAGTGGAGCAAATGGCTGACTATGGGACTATTGTGCTGGCTTATCCCATATGGCACGGCCAGGCTCCGCGTATCATCAGCACGTTTTTGGAAAGTTATGACTTTGCAGGAAAGACCATTCTTCCTTTCTGCACTTCTCACAGCAGCGGAATAGGAGCCAGCGCGGAGAATCTCCATGGCCTCTGTCCGGATACGGTGACCTGGCTGGAAGGGAAACGGTTTGAGGCCGGGGCTTCCAGAGATGAGATGGAAGCATGGCTTGAAAATAAGCTGGGGGGAAGCAGCCATGAAAGATAGAAGCCAGTTCCACGCAAGGGCGGCCCTGGGGGCTTCCTGCCTGATGCTGTGTATGTGGGTGGGACTGTGGTGGAACTGTCTGACCCTGTATGCGGACCCGGTGATTCATGAGTGGGGAATCACCAGCACCCAGTTCATGATGGCCGCTACCATCATGTCCCTGACCAATGCGGCGGTTCAGATGTTTTTCTACGGAAAGATTCAGGCGAAGCTGGGAATCCGGCGATATATCCTGGCGGGAGGAGTCGTCTGCACCTGCGCCATAGCCCTGATTGCGTCGGCGAAAGGGCTTGGAGCTTTTTATCTCGGAGCGTTTTTGTTCGGAACCATGGCAGGTGGTATTACAACCAATCCGGTGACGGAGATTTTAAATAGCTGGTACAGGAAGAATGTGGGGAAGCTTATCGGGCTCACCCAGATGGCCAGCAGCGGGGTAGGAATCTTGTTTTCCCTTCTTATTGTGGTACTGATCAGCCGGTCAGGCTGGAGAATGCCTGTGTGGATTACGGCGGCGGCTTCGGCCGTAACTACGGCCGCCGTGCTGTTTTTGTACCGGGGAAACCGGAGGAATTAGGTGAGCAGCCTATGTACTCAGGAGAAGCCAGGACAGAAGAGAAAGCGGAGGACGGGATTGCATATAGAGATATTTTCCGAACTCCCCAGTTTTATCTGCTGGCCGCCGGGTATGTGCTGGTTCCTATGGCCGCCCAGGGGGCTTTAAGTAATCTCCCCCCCTTTTGACAGCCAGCCTGGGGTATGGCAGGCTGGCCGGAACGTTTCTCAGCGTGGCCCTCATTGCGTCGGCCCTGTTCTTTGTTCCGGCAGGAGCAATCATTGATAAAATGGGAACGAAGTGGATGGTGGCCATTGCCGTGGCGTTTTTGGGAGGGGGATTTTTGCTGCTGCTTTTCGGAGGAACCTCCCTGTGGATGACTTATGGGGCGGCGGCGCTTATCGGGGCGGCTTCGGATGCCTGCCAGCTTCCTTTCGGCATTTCCGTCAGGGAGGCATTTGGTTCAAAGGAATACAGCAAAAAGCTGGGGCTTATATCGGCTTTCGTATTTTCAGCCCTGGCTTTCGGCCCCAGCCTGATGACTATGTTTTACGATATGACCGGTGATTACCGGCTGGCCATGGAGGTGTTCCTTGTTATGGGGATTGGCGGGACCGGGGCGATTTTTGCGGGAACCAGGAGAGTGAAAGAACAGGGAAAGAGCATGGGGTGACAGGAGCGGAAAAAGGGGACAACAGTGTTTGTCGCTACCCACAATATGGTCTCTATACGGCCTATGTGAACCTGGTCTACAAGGGAGGAAATGAAGATGGAGCAGAGAATCCTTGCATTTATGAAAGAGAACGGCATCGCCGTCTTTGCGGAGGCGGACCGGACAAACGGGGCCGTCCACATCGAAAAGCTGGGGGACTTGGAAAGTTGGGACCTGTTCCAGCAGTTGGTGCTGTACTCTGATGTGGAGACCCTTTGCGCCAGCACCGGTCGCCCCTTCCCCTTCCAGGACGAGTATGCCAATGTGGGAAAGATTTCTGACTTTGACAAGAAGATTTCCACGTTCCGTTCCGTAAATCTTTCCACTTGTATGATCGTCCAGTCACCAAACCAGATTGAGACTCTTTATGACAAGGCGGCTGCTATGATGGGAGCAGGGCAACTGTGGAGGAATTGTTTGATGAGGAAGATTGAAATCATGCATTGACATAAGTTTTTCTATGTTGTAATATAATAACAAAGACAGGCAACTAGAGTGTCTGCCAAGCGATGAAGTAAGGTGTTGTGCCGGAAGGCAGTGCCTTATGAGCTTTATAAGGGTTTGACATTTACCACAATCCGGCTAGGCAGTGCATCTGCTAAAAGAAAATGTCAGAAAGGCTCTGCGAAAGCAGGGCTTTTTTTAACGAAAAAGATAAGGACGGGGTTAGGGATATTTTTGATGATGTTTTATCCACTCAGGAGAGTTGCAAAAATCGGGCTGTTACATCAGTGTTTTTTGAAAATGGTAAAGCACTTACAATAGAAGATTGTTTAGAGGCAATATATGAAGTATTGAAAATTGCATAAAGGGAGTCTTGATGTAGAGGAATAAAAAAGTTGAAAAAATTTTTGTCCTTTACTTGACACGGGCAGAGCCGAGAAAAAAGTGGGAAACCTCACAGCTCATCGGCTCTGTTTTTTAGAAAGAATAAATATTTAGTTGCTGTTTGTGCTTATTTCAGCAGTTTGTTTCTGCATTTCATTCAGCTTTTTGTGGAGCGGTATCGCCATGAATACCGTTATGACTGCGGAAAGCACATCGGCAATCGGCTGGGCGTACATAATTCCATTTAGCCCCCAGACCATCGGAAGAAGCAGGATAACGGGGATAAAGCAAA
>CAJUFP010000121.1 GCA_910585645.1 uncultured Hungatella sp.
GCACGTCCGGTTCTGTGAGGGGCATACCCCGTAAGGGGTATGTCTACTCGACCGGTAATCCAAAACCCAGGAGGCCTCCATGAACGTTATCGCACACATTCGCACCGACTTCCCTTCCAAATTCGGCATCCCCAGGCAAAGCGGTCTTGTAGAAGACTTGCAGGGCCTTATTATCTTTGAACCTGAATACCGCGACCCGGCTGCCTTTAAAGGGCTGGAAGGCTTTTCCCACATCTGGCTTCTGTGGAACTTTTCCCAGTCGGAAAGAGAGCGCTGGTCCGCCACGGTCAAGCCGCCAAGGCTGGGAGGAAAGCGGATGGGCGTGTTTGCTACCAGATCCCCATATCGGCCCAACCATATTGGCCTTTCCTGCGTCAGACTGGAGGAAATCCATATGGACCCACATTTGGGACCTGTGCTGCGGGTTTCGGGAGCGGATCTGATGGACAAAACCCCTATCTATGATATAAAACCCTATGTCCCTCTGACAGACTGTCGCCCGGAGGCGTCGGAAGGGTATACCGGGGAGACCAAAAAACATTGCCTTGAGGTGGAATTTCCTTTGCGTCTGTTAGAGAGATATCCCAAAGAAAAGAGAAAGGCGATCATAGGCGTTTTGGCTCAGGATCCCAGGCCTGCTTATGTCCGGGATCCGGAGCGGATCTATGGGGTTGCTTTCGGCGGATTTGATGTGAGATTTACGGTGGACGCGGGGGTTTTAACGGTGCGGGAGGTTGTTCCTATAGGGCCAGAATAGGGCGGAAAAGCAGATCAAAAGGCTGTGAAAAAATATGCACAAAAACTGAGAAAAAATCCATTCAAGTTTGTTGAAAAAACGTATTGATATTTTTTTAACGAATGGTAAAATAGAACCATAAGATATGTTAAAAAATTATCAACCCCAAACAGTAACATATCAAAGAAACCAGTACACATAGTTTCCATTAGGAGGTCCAGTATGGCAAAGATTGAACAGAACACCGTACCAGAAATCATCGACAGTGTGGAAGCGCTGACTGCCCGGATGAAGGCAATGCGCAAAGCACAGAAGGTATTTGCTACCTACACCCAGGAGCAGGTAGACAAGATCTTCTTCGAGGCGGCAAAGGCTGCCAACATGCAGCGCATCCCTCTGGCAAAGATGGCTGTCGCGGAGACAGGCATGGGTGTGGTAGAGGACAAGGTTATCAAGAACAACTATGCGGCGGAGTATATCTACAATGCCTACAAGAACACAAAGACATGCGGCGTCATTGAGGAGGACAAGGCGTTCGGCATCAAGAAGATTGCGGAGCCCATCGGTCTCATCGCAGCCGTTATCCCTACGACCAACCCCACATCTACAGCGATTTTCAAGACACTGATTGCGCTTAAGACGAGAAACGCGATTATTATTTCCCCACATCCCCGCGCGAAAAACTGTACAATCGCAGCAGCCAAGCTGGTGCTGGACGCAGCCGTTAAGGCGGGCGCTCCGGAAGGCATCATCAGCTGGATCGACGTGCCGTCGCTGGAGCTGACCCAGGAGGTTATGAAGGGCGCGGACACCATTCTGGCCACAGGCGGCCCGGGCATGGTTCTGGCAGCTTACTCTTCCGGCAAGCCGGCTCTGGGCGTAGGCGCGGGAAACACACCGGTTATCATCGACGACACGGCGGATGTGAAGATGGCGGTAAGCTCCATCATCCACTCCAAGACCTTTGACAACGGTATGATCTGTGCTTCCGAGCAGTCTGTTACGGTTATGGAGCCTGTTTACGACCAGGTGAGAAAAGAATTTGAACTGAGAGGCTGCTACTTCTTAAAGGGCGACGAGCTGAATAAAGTCCGCAAGACCATCCTGATCAACGGCGCTCTCAACGCCAAGATCGTAGGTCAGCCTGCGTATAAGATCGCCAAGTTGGCAGGCCTTGAGGTTCCTGAGGACACCAAGATCCTCATCGGCGAGGTGGAGTCTGTGGACATCTCCGAGGAATTTGCCCATGAGAAACTGTCTCCCGTGCTGGCCATGTACAAGGCTAAGACCTTTGACGAGGCCATTGCAAAAGCCGAGAGACTGGTAGCGGACGGCGGCTACGGCCACACAGCCTCCCTGTACATCGACGTGAGAGAGACTGAGAAGATGGCAAAGCACGCAGAGGCCATGAAGACCTGCCGTATTGTCATCAACACTCCATCCTCCCACGGCGGAATCGGAGATCTGTACAACTTCAAGCTGACTCCTTCCCTGACCCTGGGCTGCGGCAGCTGGGGCGGCAACTCCGTATCCGAGAACGTAGGCGTAAAGCACCTGCTGAACATCAAGACCGTAGCCGAGAGGAGAGAGAATATGCTGTGGTTCCGCGCACCAGAGAAAGTATACTTTAAGAAAGGCTGTATGCCGGTTGCACTGGATGAATTGAAATATGTACTGAACAAGAAGAGAGCCTTCCTGGTAACAGACTCCTTCCTGTATATGAACGGCTACACCAAGCCGATCACGGACAAGCTGGACGAGATGGGCATTGTATATCAGTGCTTCTCCAACGTACAGCCCGACCCGACCCTGGCCAATGCGCAGGAAGGCGCAAAAGCCATGGACGCTTTCAAACCCGACGTCATCATCGCTCTGGGCGGCGGTTCCGCCATGGACGCTGCTAAGATCATGTGGGTAATGTACGAACATCCGGAGGTAGACTTCCAGGATATGGCTATGCGGTTTATCGACATCCGCAAGAGAGTTTACACATTCCCCAAGATGGGCGAGAAAGCTTACTTTGTGGCGATCCCCACATCCTCCGGTACAGGCTCCGAGGTTACGCCGTTCGCGGTTATCACGGACCAGGAGACCGGCGTGAAGTATCCGCTGGCCGACTATCAGCTTCTGCCCAACATGGCTATCATTGACACGGACAACATGATGAGCCAGCCCAAGGGCCTGACCAGCGCGTCCGGCGTTGACGTTCTGACCCACGCTCTGGAGGCCTACGCTTCCGTTATGGCTACGGACTACACAGACGGCCTGGCGTTAAAAGCCATGAAAAATGTTTTCGAATACCTTCCCACGTGTTATAATGAGGGCAGCAATGTAGAGGCACGGTCCAAGATGGCCGACGCATCCTGCATGGCCGGTATGGCATTTGCCAACGCGTTTTTGGGTGTCTGCCACTCTATGGCGCATAAGCTGGGCGCGTTCCATCATCTTCCCCACGGTATTGCCAACGCGCTGCTGATCTCCCTGGTAGTGGAATTTAACGCGGCAGAGTGCCCGAGAAAGATGGGAACCTTCTCCCAGTATCAGTATCCTCACACCCGGGCAAGGTACGCGGAGTGCGCCCGCTTCGTGGGCATCCAGGCAAAGGATGACGAGGAGGCCGTAAAGAAGCTGATCGACAAGATCGAGGAGCTGAAAGCGGCTGTAGGCGTGAAGAAGACCATCGCGGACTACGGCATTGACGAGAAATACTTCCTGGATACGCTGGATGAGATGGTGGAGCAGGCATTTGACGACCAGTGTACCGGCGCCAACCCCAGATATCCGCTTATGAGCGAGATCAAGGAGATGTATCTGAGAGCATTCTACGGGGACAAGAAGAGTGAAGGCGCGAAATAAGGTATTTCAAGAGGGTAATGTATAAGGAAGGGAGAAAAATATGAAGACAGATAAGATTTTAGCCACACGGACCCATAAAATCATCTATCAGGTAGGCGACACGGCCGTTAAAGTGTTTGACAAGAACTTCCCCAAAGCGGATGTTCTGAATGAGGCCCTGAACCAGGCCATGGTTGAGGAGACCGGCCTGCCCATCCCCAGGGTTCTGGGCGTAAACGTAACCGAGGACGGCAACTGGTGCATCACCTCCGACTATATCGAGGGCAAGACCTTAGAGCAGATCATGGAGGAAGACCCGGCCAATGTGGAGAAGTACATGAGAGAGTTTGTAGCGCTCCAGATGGAAGTCCACAGCAAGAAGATGCCAAAGTTAAACAAGTTAAAAGACAAGTGGAACAACAAGATTTCCGCTTCCAAGGAGCTGAACGCCACCACCCGCTACGAGCTGCACACCCGCCTGTCCAGTATGCCCAAGCACAACAAGGTGCTCCACGGCGACTTCAACCCCAGCAACATCATTGTTGACGCCAAGGGAAGATTCCATGTTCTGGACTGGTCCCACGCCACCCAGGGCAACGCGTCTGCAGACGCGGCCACCACATACCTGCTGTTCGCTTTGAAGGACGAGAAGATGGCTGAGCTGTACATGGAGACCTTCTGCGAGATGAGCGACACGGCCAGACAGTATGTTCAGAGATGGCTGCCCATCACCGCGGCTTCCAGACTTGGAAAGAAGCTTCCCGGGGAGAGAGAGCTGCTGGAGAGCTGGCTGGATGTTGTAGAGTACGAATAAATTAATTTGGGTTCATACAAAAGTACCCTGGCCGCGGATATGGCCAGGGTATTTTTCTGATTTTTCCATGAGGTGGATGTTCCTGGATACCGAAGAATAAACGATAGCTCCGGCTTGCCAATTTGTTGGCTCCGTGATAGAATGGTAAAAATGAAAGGCATGATAACATGAGAACCTATATTGTATTTGACCTGGAATGGAATCAAAGCCCGGAAGGAAAGGCAAACTCCATCCAGCGGATGCCATTTGAGATCATAGAGATCGGAGCGGTAAAGATGAACTCCGATTTTCAGATCATATCCCGGTTTCACCGGCTTATCACCCCCCAGGTGTACACAGAGCTCCACTACGTTATTTCGGAAGTAACCCACATGGATATAGAGAAGCTTAAATCAGAAGGGGCGCCGTTTGCGGAGGTAATACGGGACTTTATACAGTGGTGCGGCACGGACTATTGGTTCTGCACCTGGGGGTCCATGGACCTTATGGAATTGCAGAGAAATATGGAATTTTATGGGGTGGAGATTCCGTTTGAAAGGCCGCTGTACTACTATGACGTGCAAAAGCTGTATGGAATAGCGGAAAAAGACGGGAAGGAGAAAGTGTCTCTGGACCATGCGGTGGAAGAACTTGGCATTGAACAGAGCCGCCCGTTTCATCAGGCCCTGGACGACGCCTGGTACACAGGGCTGGTGCTAAAGCATATAGATGCGGATATCTGGCAGCCCTATATTTCCATGGATTATTACTGGGTTCCCGCCGCGAAAGAAGAGCAGGTGACCTTGCGATTCCCCACCTATTTCAAGTTTGTGTCCCGCACCTTTGATACAAAGGAGGATGCTCTGGCGGACAAGGATGTGTCCCATGTGGTCTGTCCTCTCTGCAGACGGATGCTGCGCAAAAAACTGCGGTGGTTTTCTCTGAATCAAAAACAGTATTTCAGCCTGGGAGTCTGTCCGGTTCACGGGTATGTCCGCGGAAAGATCCGTATGAAAAAAGCGGAAAACGGAAAGTTCTACGTGGTAAAGACCATGAAGGTCACAGATGAGACGGGAGCCAAAGGCGTGTTCCAGAAAAAGGAGGAGCAGCGCAAAAAGCGCCACGAGCGCAGCGATCTGAAAAAGGTAAAGCGGATGATCACTCCTCCCGCATCCGGTATCCGACGCCAATCTCTGTAAAGATATACTCCGGTTCCGCCGGATTCTTTTCCAGTTTTCTGCGGATATGGGCCATATTGACTCTCAGGATCTGGTTGTTGCTGTCGTTGTAAGGCCCCCAGATCTGCTGCATCAGATAATCATAAGTCAGCACCTTGCCCGCCTGTTTTGCCAGCATGGACACCAGTTTGTACTCGATCTGGGTAAGGTGAACCTCCTCACCGTCAAGAGAGATAAGCCGCTTCTCAAAGTCAATCACCAGACCGCCGCAAGAATACACAGAATCAGAACTGCCGCCTCGGTGGCTGTGGCGCAGGGCTGTGCGGATGCGGGCCATCAGCTCCGACGTTCCGAAGGGTTTGGTGATATAATCATCCGCGCCGCAGTCCAGAGCCTCCACTTTTTCATGTTCCCGGGTGCGGGCGGAGATAACGATAATGGGCGTGGAGGTAAATCCCCGGACATTTCGGATGATCTCCATTCCGTCCATGTCAGGAAGTCCCAGATCCAGAAGGATGATGTCCGGACACTGGGAGGCAATGACAGAAAGGCCCTCCGTACCTGTGGAGGCGGTAATGGTTTTGTAGGACTCACCTGCCAGGATGGATTCCATAAAACGGCAGATATTCTTTTCATCTTCAATGATCACTGCTGTCAATTTCTGACTCATAAGTAAGTTCTCCTAACGGCAATATAAATGTGAATTCCGCTCCATCACGATGATTCTTTGCAAATATCTGTCCGTGATGGGCATGTATGATGGTCTTGCATATGGAAAGGCCGATGCCCATTCCCTTGTGGGAATCGCTGCTGTGATTTTGGGTAGAGGTATATCCGTCAAAAAGGGAGTCCAGGGTCTTTGCGTCAAGGCCAAGTCCATAGTCGCGGATGTGAAAACAGGCCTGGTTGCCTTCTACAGATACCAGCAGGTCTACAGGCTTGTGGGAGCCGCTGTGGTAGACCGCGTTTTCTAACAGATTGATAAGCACCTGTTCGATCAAAGTGGCGTCCATGGGGATCATAAGCAGTTCATCGGGAATCTGCACATGGACCACAGCGCCGGGCAGCCGCTTGCGGAAGCGCTGCAAAGCGGAAGAGACCACCTCCTCAAGGGGTTCCAGCGTGGTTTTTACGCAGGCTGTCTGGTCGTTGATCCTTGTGACGGACAAAAGATTTTCTACCATATGAAGAAGCCATTGGGCGTCCTCGGAAATATCCTCCACGAGCCTGGCTTTGTCCTGGGCGGTCAGCACGGACTCCTGTTCCAGATACGCCGCCGCAGAGCCGATAATGCCGGTGAGCGGAGTCCGCAGGTCGTGGGAAATGGCCCGCAGCAGATTGGCCCTCATTTTCTCCTTTTCCGCTTCGATGAGCATGTGTTCCCGCTCCTTTAAAATACGGGTCTGCTCTTTCAGATGGGTGGTAAGGGTGCTGGTGAGGGAGGCGATGATCACCATGCCCAGAAACGTAACCGGGTATCCGTCCAGAGTAAAATTCAACTCCAGATAAGGGTACGTAAACACGATGTTGATAAAGATCACGCTCAGAAACGCGGTTACGATTCCCGGCACATACCCGGCAGTATGACGAGCTACAAATACAGTGGCCAGAACATAGAGGATAGCCACATTGGCAGAGTTGTGGGACAGCAGAAAAAAAGCAGAGGACAAAAGGGTGGCGGCCGTAAGGAAGAAAAGGGTAACTTTTATGTTGTGCAGCATGACGGTTCGATTCATCCTACCCCTTTCTCCTGGCCGGCACGGCCGCTCTTCTTCGCTGCAAGAGAGCGTTTCTGCTGTACCATGAATTCAAACTGTTCTGTGGAAATGCCGGCTTCCTGCAGCCGTTCCAGCCGTCTCTGGCGACGGGCCATACGGGCTTCGTCCTCTTTTTGCCGATTTCGCTGCCTGAGAAAGACCGCGCTGCCTGCCGCCGCCCCGAGGGCAAGGATGGCAGCGGCTGTAAGCCATGCAGCAAAGGGAATAGCCGCAAAAAACTGCTTTACAGCCTGGATCAGGGAATCTTTCACACCTCCATCGGCGATGACAGCGTCTTCACCGGCGCTGCTTGCCTCCAAAGGGGCCTCGGCGGAAAGGGGGGCGAGAAGGTTTTTGGCGCTGTCAGATTCCTCACCGGAGCCGTTTTCGGCAGGTGTCTCCTGGCTTTTTGATTCTGCCAGGGAGACCACAGAGGCAGGGAGCATAACCTGGTCGGGAGACATGGCCTTCACCGTGAGATAAGTATATCCGATCTTCTGGTCATTCCAGTAATACTGGACTCTGGCAATAGAGCCTGCCGGGTCGTTTGCTGTCAGGTCATAGGCCAGCTGGGACGTCACAGAATCAAAGTCCGCGTCCTTGGGGACGGTTATCTTCATATCAGGGTCCAGCTCCAGGCCGGAAAGTCCGGTGGGAGAAAGCCCGCCGATCATCATGTCATTTTCCACAGAGGTAAAGCCGGTGTCAAAATCAGCGGCTGACACGGTGAGAAAGTTCTTAAAGCCAAAATTCAGCATGGCTTTTGTGTCTGTGTAATGGGAGGAGTGTCCGTTTAAGATCACTGCCACCAGAGTCATACCGTCCCGTCTGGCAAAGGTTACCAGAGTGTTGCCGGCCAGAGAAGTATAACCGGTCTTCCCGCCTAAAGCGCCGCTGTAGTATTCCGGCATATTTTTCTTGATCATCTTGTGGCCCGGGTAAATGCGCAGCCCCTCCCGGTTCCACTTGGTGGGGGGAAGGTCATAATAGAGGGTGGAGTCAATCCCCATAAAGGTTTCATTGTTAAGGGCGGCCCGTCCGATCAGGGCCATGTCATAGGCGGATGTGTAGTGGTTCGGGTCGTTGAGGCCGCTTGGGTTGGAAAAATGGGAATCCTGACAGCCCAGAGCCGCCGCCCGGGCATTCATCAGTTCCGCAAAGGCTTCCACGCTTCCCGCCACATGTTCTGCCAGAGCGTTGGCCGATTCATTGGCAGACTGGAGCAGCAGGGCATAGAGACAGTCTCTGACGCTTAACACGTCCCCCTCGTCCAGCCCCGCGCTTTTACTGCCCTCCTCCACATTGTAAACCGCGTTGTGGGAAAAAGTGACCATCTCGTCCAGATCGCACCGCTCAATGACAATAAGAGCTGTAAGGATCTTTGTGATGCTGGCCGGGTAATAAGGCGTGTGCATGTTTTTTCCGTAAAGCACGGTCCCTGTGTCCGCGTCCATCACAATACCGCCTTCCGCCTGTATGGAGATATTGTCAGGCCACTGGGAGGCAGCCTGGGTCTTCACAGGAAAAAGCCCGGTCAGAAGGGTGACGCACAGGAAAAGGACTCCGCTTTGTTTGGCTCTGCGGCCGCGGATCACAAGGAAAAGGCACAGGAAAAAGATCAATAGCACAGAACCCGCGAACAGGCCTCCGATCCGCGCGGCCGTATCCATAAAAAAGGGTTCCGGGACAATATTGATAAGCAGGTCTGTGCGGGCATCCAGGATCCAGAGGTCATTGTCAAAAAATATCTTGTGGAAAATAATAAAATATTTTGTGAAATCTGTGGATATCAGCGCCGCCAGGCCGCAGGCAATGACAAAAAACAGTCCGCACCCTGTACACACGGAAACAGGCAGCACCTTTTTAACCCTGGCCTTAAGGAGGATAAGAAGAGCCAGACAGGCCGCCGCTGCCGCCATACAGACCCGGCGGATGGCCAGCCCTCCAAGGAAAAGCCCCCGCACATCCTCCATATGGGCGATCTCCCGCTCATTAAAGAATTCTCTTGGCTGACCGTCTACTATGGTAGGTACATGGAGATCCTCCCTCCTGCCCCGAAGGTAGGCCATCATCTCATGAGTCACATCCAAAAGATCGTCCATCTCCATGTGGACGCTGGCAGTAACGTTATATTTGGCGTATTCCTTTTCATAATATCCGGGAGTCCAGTAGGCGACAGCTTCCACCGAGGTGATGAGAAGCGTGATAATTAGACAAAACGTAAACAAAATGCCCAGGGCATAATGGATGGTTTTCAGTTTAAACACCTCCCGATTTCTTGTTATAAAACCTGTCCATTGCAGTCTCATATCGGAATTATAGTATAATCCGGGGCAGGAGACAAGAGGAAAACGGGAAATTATTGTTTAGAAATGCCGGGGACGGTCCGGCAGGCCCAATGGACAAAAGGCATTGGACCTGGGGCCCCGGCAACGGGAAAATATCAGTCTTGGGTGAGGAACTGTTTGTTCACATAGGCCTGAGTTCCGTTGTAATTGATGATGGCCCATTCGTCGTCATAGTCTTCCACATAATCCACAATGGTGCCGTTCTCCAGGGAGCCAAGCTTTTCCCCTGCCGTGGAAGGTTCCGAGCGGACGTTCAGCACGTCGGCGGAGATCTTGTAAACCGGGGCCGGGGTGGTTTCCGGCATGGTCTCAATGGGAACGGGGGCCGTGGTGGGCGGTTCCGTCACAGGAGCAAAGGTCTCTGTGGGAACGGAAGCCGAGGTGTCTTTTTCTTCGTCCGGTTTGTCGGGATTCAGCACTCGGACTAAAACCACGATCAGGATGATGACCGCCGCGCCAAGTCCCAGGCGGACAAGGTCCACGGCAGAGAAGGAAAATCCCCGGGAAGGCTGTCTGCGCCTGCTTCTGGAGGAGGACTGTCCCCTCTGGTTTCTGGAACCGGAATTTCTCGACCCTCCGGAACTTCTTCCTGACGGACCTCTGCCTCCGGAACTTCTGGAGTTTTGAGAGCGGCCCGCAGCGGGTCTTGGGGCGGGACGTCCTTTTTTTGATTTGTATTCGTTGGCAAAGGTATAGACCTCCT
This sequence comes from uncultured Hungatella sp., assembly GCA_910585645.1. Classification (GTDB taxonomy): domain Bacteria; phylum Bacillota; class Clostridia; order Lachnospirales; family Lachnospiraceae; genus UBA3402. Next base: position 10,351 of record CAJUFP010000121.1, read on the forward strand.
GGGAGAGCAGATGGTATGCCTGGTTGGCGTCATAGGCGTCGTCATTGCCTTCATGGACAGCCTTATTGCCCAGCATACGGATCTTGTGATAGTGCTCGCAGGTGGCTTTATCGATCCACTGGTATTCGTAGAGAGCATCAATGGAAGACGCCAGATCTTCCTCAAAAACAGAAGCGTTGCCGCATAAATAATTGACCATAAGCTCAAGAACCTGGCGGGATTTTATCATGGCCATGTTGTATTGTTTTTGGCCGATCAAAGTTTCGGCGTCTTTTACACCTTGGCGTATATCTCCCCAAGTGTTTGCGATATCCGGTGCAGCCATAAAAACCTCCTTGTTTTAAAAGTACCATGCAGTCATTGGTTTCATTATACTATTATTTGACAATTTATGCACGTGAAATTTGCAAAAAATGCGCGGATAAACTTTGATGAAAAGATAACGCTTGAAAAGAACGGTATTGGATGATAGAATGAGAGGACAATGACATGCAAAGGAGAGGTTTATGAGATTACGGCATATCCCGGGGGCTGAGGAGGAGATCGCGGGGAGTCCTTATGTGATCCAGAATCCCCGGGAGTATCGGGGCAGGTGGGCTTTGGCGTTTGGAAATGAGGATCCTGTGGTGATCGAGGTGGGGATGGGAAAAGGGAAGTTTCTTATGGAACTTGCCGCCGCCAACCCTCATATCAATTACGTGGGGATCGAGATGTATTCCAGCGTGCTCCTTAAGGCGATCCAGAAGAGAAAGGAGACCCGGCTTTCAAATCTGTGGTTTCTGCGGGAGGATGCCAGGACGCTGGCGGATATCTTTGGTTTTGGGGAGGTAGATAAGATCTATCTGAATTTTTCAGACCCCTGGCCCAAGGACCGTCACGCCAAGAGGCGTCTGACCTCTCCGGAGTTTATGGCGGTTTATGACAAGATCCTGAAAGCCGGGGGAACGGTGGAGTTTAAGACAGACAACCGGGCTCTGTTTGACTATTCCCTGGAATCGATCCCCGGGGCGGGGTGGACAGTGAAGATGCATACGTTTGACCTCCACCACAGCCCCTACGCAGAGGGGAATGTGATGACAGAGTATGAGACCAAGTTCGCGGGGGAAGGCAAGCCCATCTGTAAGCTTATCGCGGGGCGGGAGGCTCCTTTGACGGTTTAAACCGGAATAGAAATCCGGAATCTGCGTATCTTAATAGAAAGCAGACCCCGGGGGAACGCCCATGGCCATGAAAGAGACGATTATCAAAAAACTGCAGCAGGCTACTTGCGACAAGACGGAGCTGAACAGAAAAGTCGTGAAATGGCAGAAGTCTTTGAAGGAAGCGGAAAAAGCCCTTAAAGACGGCGGAAAAAAGGATTCAAAGAAATAAGGAGGAGATACATTATGGCAATGAAATTAACAAGCGGCAATTTTGAGACGGAGGTGTATCAGTCGGAGATTCCGGTGCTGGTAGATTTTTACGCGGACTGGTGCGGACCTTGTAAGGCTATGGCTCCGGTGGTGGAGACCCTGGCCGACGAGTACGCGGGCAAGGCAAAGGTAGGTAAGATAAACACAGACGAGAATCAGGACATTGCCATGGAGTACGGCATCATGTCTATTCCTACATTCCTGGTGTTCAAGGGCGGAAAAGTGGTGAATAAGATGATCGGCATGCAGGATAAGAGAAATCTTGTGGCCGCGATCGAAGAGGCGCTGTAATAACCAGATCGTAAGAAGATCACCCAGAGAAAACCGGCGGTTTTGCGGAGCTTGGTCCGCGCCGCCGTTCTTTTATAAAATTTTTGTTACAGTTCACGGGGCGTGGAAAACAGGATGAAAATAGGCGTCAAGCTTGCTTGTAAGACTGTTTTCATCCTGTTTTCCATATCGGGCCAACGCCCGGTGCTTCTTGTTCGGCGGAGCCGGGCAAGAAGATACCTTCCCCGTGAACAGTAACAAATTTTTTGAAGAATTGTGAAGATTTTATGAAAAAAGGGGTTGACATTTGGCGTATCATGCGATAGTATAATGTTCGTGTTACAAAAAAGCACACAAGTTAACAGAGAGCGCCTTTAGCTCAGTTGGTAGAGCAGTAGACTCTTAATCTATTTGTCCAGGGTTCGAGTCCCTGAAGGCGCAGGTAAAGTACTGGTTTTGATGACATGGAGCATTGGGGCCGGTGCTTTTTTAATTTTAAAATGATTTATGAAGGGGCGGCTGACATGAAAAAACGGTATCTGTGTCTGGACACTGGGGGAACAAGTATTAAATATGCTGTTTGCAATGAAGATGGCGATATATTGGAGAATGGAAAAACCGTGGTAGGAAAAACCCTGGAGGAATTTTTAAATCAGGTGAGGGCTGTTTATGATGCTGTGAAACCTGTAGAGGGAATTGCGTGCAGTTTTCCAGGGGAGGTCCACAGTGAAGAAGGGGTGATCTATGGGATCAGCTCAGTGGAACAGATTCATAAATGCCCGCTAAAGAGGCTGATTTCCGAGAGATGCGATTTAAAAAAGGTTTCCATGGTCAATGACGCCAATGCTGCGGCCTTAGGGGAGGCATGGCTGGGAGTAGGGAAAGCATATAAAAATATCGCATTTGTAATTGTGGGAAGCGGTGTGGGAGGAGCAGTCATCGAAGATGGGAGACTGTATCCTGGGACAACCATGAACAAGGCTGAGATTGGGAATTTTCCTATGGGAGGTATAAAAGACGGAGTCTTGCTGTGCTGGAGTTATTTTACGCTGGAACAGGAGGCAAGAAGATATTCCATAGCCCATGAGGAAACAGTAGATGGAATAGAGCTTATCAGCCGGGCAAACGCAGGGGATCAGGAAGCGGATGCCGCGGTGCGGGAATTTCTCCACTATATGGCGATAGGATGCGTAAACGTCCAGTTTGCCTATGACCCTGAGATCATCGCCATCGGTGGAGGTATCAGCGGCAATTCTCAGATTATAGAGGCTGTCAGGAATACATACAGAGAGCTGGTAAAGGGCCAGCAGATGGAATATCTTCAGCCTAAAATCGTAGCGTGCGAGAAGGGAAATGATGCAAATCTTTTAGGAGCATTGCGTTATTTTCTTAGGTATGAAAAATAATTTCTGTTGAGAGGCATTCTGACAGACTGGTCAATACAGGCGGTATGATGTTGTAACAGTTCAGATAGGTCTGCGCGTTTACCGCGCTGACCGTGCGAAAGCGTAA
>CAJUFP010000122.1 GCA_910585645.1 uncultured Hungatella sp.
CGGAATGTTTGGCATATCTGAACCCGGACAGGACATCTCTCCTTCTCTGACTGGCCCCACGACCAAATCCGCCCCATTGCTCACTCAACAATACACCTAATTCATCCAGACAGCCTCTTTTATCATGGTCTTGTAGGCGCTGCTGTCATTAACTTCCAGCCCTATCTCCAAAAGCTTTTTATCCATGATTTGGTCATCCTCTTTTAAAGCCGTTAAATCTACAATATCAAACTTGATATTTAAAACTTTCTTCAGAGTATGATAAATCAAAAAATATGCTTCACTTGATATAGTTTCCTGCCCCTCCACTACTACATCTAAATCACTGTTTTCTTTTGCCTGACCTGTAGCATAGGACCCTGCATACCCAAACCGATATCCCAATCTCAGTGCCTTCAAAGAATCAAAGACTTTTCTAATATCAGTGACATTCAGCATAAACTCTCCCCTACTTTCCCTTATTCTCCTGACAATATTGAATCCTATCCTTCACCTGCGCAAAACTGCTGTCACTGTAGCACTCCCTGACAAATGTGTACAGCACCTACCTGCTCAAACTATCTATCTGCAAAACACAAAAGGAGCAAATATCCATGCAATCTTCATTCTTAGCAAATTCTGCTGATGTATTACATCCTGTTCTTTTTAGTATACTCTTAATCTTTTCCATATAGGTTAAAATCTTCAATAATACCTGAATATCCCTGCTTATACTTTTACTCAATTCACTGCTTCCTGTTTCCATATTTGACACTTTGATTCCTATCCCTATCTCACCATAGCCCCGTCAGCCCCCACCCGATATCCGTCAGGCGTGGTGGTATTGGTCAGAAGTGCCCCATACGTCCCGTCCGATGAGCCGTTGAAATAGTAGGCTTTCCCGCCTATGATCTGCCATCCCACTCTCATGGCGCCCAGGCTCCCGTCGTCCACCGGGTTCAGATAGAACCGAGACCCGTCCTTGTCCAGCCACCCGGTTTTCAGATGGCCGCCCTCATTAAAATAGTACCACCGGCCGTCAATACAGGCCCATTTATCGGCAGGCCACGACCCGTTGTCGAACCGGTACCACCATCCGTCCGGCGTGTATCTCCAGCCTCTGTCATAAGGGCCGCCCCGGTAGGCCGGTCCCCAGGATTCGTCGCTTTCATAATTCCAACTGCTTACCATATACTCTCCCGGCCCGGCCCCCTTAAATCCCGGATAGTCATAGACATCGATCCCTCCAGGCCCTTTTACCTTTACTTTTGCCACGGCTGTTACAGGTCCCCACAACAACATCCCTGCTCCTATCGCCACAACAAACACAGCAGCCGCCCTCCGCATCCATGAATACATTCTGTCTTTTCTTTTCATCATATTTTCCCATACCTTCCTTTTGATTCTTGTCTTTTCAACCCTTTCATCTCTTCATAACCGCGTCAATCCCCTCAATCACAGCACCCCGAAACCCCTTCCTCTCCATGGCGCAAACCCCCGCTATGGTAGTCCCGCCCGGCGAACACACCCCGTCCTTCATAACTCCGGGATGGCGCCCCGTGGCCAGCTGCAGCTTCCCTGTCCCCGCCACCATCTGGCTGGCCAGCTTATAGGAAAGCTCCCTGGACAGCCCGTGAAGCACCGCCCCGTCGCTTAAAGCCTCGATAAACATAGCCGCGAAAGCCGGACCGCACCCGCTTATGGTCCCGGCGATCCCTAAGTGTTCTTTGTCCACAACCTCCACCATTCCCATGGAGGAAAATAATTCCCTCACGGTCCCAAACTCCTCCTCTGTAAGGGAGTGCCTCTCCTCGCACAGGATAATCCCCTCCCCCACAGCCACCGGCGTATTAGGCAAGGTGCTTAAGTGATGGGTTCCCGGAAGCAGAAACTCCTCATACTTCTCAAAGGTCAAATTAACCGCCACAGAGATCAGAATCCTCCCTTTTAGAACATCCAAAACAGGGGACAATACCTCCTCCACCAGATAAGGCTTCACCGCCACAATGACCACATCCGACCTTTCCACCGTTTCCCTTACTGTCTCACACCCATGTATTCCATATCGCCCCGCGTTATCCCGCAGCTTGTCCTGATTTCTGGCACAGGCATAAATCCTGTCCGGCTCCAGGGCCCCTCCCCGTATCATACCCTCTGCCATAGCCTGAGCCATGTTTCCGAAGCCGATAAAACCTACTGCTAAATCTTTCATCGTCATCCTCCCCTGTTTATATTTTGTCTGAGTATTACCTTGAAGATATCATAACACATTTTGATGAATATCTCTACTTTTCCAATAGAAAAACAGACTGCCAAATCCCGCAGTCTGCTTTCCCATCATACGCCATCTATGTTACTTAAACAACCCTTTCTTCTTATGTCCGCCCTCATCCTTAGGCGTCCTGCCGTTCATCAGGTCATCGTACCGCCGCAGAGCCTCCCTCTGCTCCTCGTTCATCCGCTCCGGCACCTGGACCACCAGAGTCACATAATGGTCGCCCCGCACTGCCTTATTGCGAAGAGACGGCACGCCCTTGCCTTTCAGCCGCACCTTGGTGTCGGTCTGAGTCCCGGCCTTCACCTCGTACTCCACTTCCCCGTCCACGGTCTTGATGCGGACAGGTCCGCCCAGAGCCGCCACGGCAAATGAGATAGGCACGGTAGAGTAGATGCTGGTCTCCCTGCGGACAAACACCGGATGCTTGGACACTACGGCCTCCACCAACAGATCCCCTCTTTCTCCCCCGTTGCTTCCGGGTTCCCCGGAACCTGCCATGCGGATACTCTGCCCGTCGTCGATGCCTGCGGGGATGGTGATCTTCAGTTTCTTCCTTCTGGTAATATACCCGGTTCCCCGGCAGTCAGCACACTTCTCCCGGATCACCTTTCCCGTGCCGCCGCAGTCCGGACAGGTCTGGACATTCTGAACCGTGCCGAACATAGACTGCTGGGTGTACATGATCTTGCCTTTGCCGTTGCACTTGGAGCAGGTCTCCGGCGAAGTGCCGGCCTTTGCCCCTGTGCCGTGACAGGAAGCACACTCTTCCTTGTAGTTGATATCAATCTCTTTCTCACAGCCGAAGATGGCCTCCTCAAAGGTGATCCTCACGCTGGTCCTCACATTGGCTCCCCTCATGGGGCCGTTATACCTGGAACTGCTTCTGGAACGCCCGCCGCCGAAGATATCCCCAAAGATATCTCCGAAAATATCCCCCATATCCGCGCCGTCGAATCCGCCGAAACCGCCAAACCCGCCGAAACCGCCGCCTCCGCCTGCGCCGCCGTCAAAGGCCGCGTGGCCGAACTGGTCATACTGCTTTCTCTTCTCGCTGTCGCTGAGCACGCTGTAGGCCTCGGAAGCCTCCTTAAACTTTTTCTCTGCCTCCGTGTCTCCCGGATTGGCATCCGGGTGATATTTCTTTGCCAGGACTCTGTACGCCTTTTTGATCGCCGCGTCATCCGCGTTCTTGGGGACGCCCAGGACTTCGTAGTAATCTCTCTTGCTCTCTGCCATACTGGTCTACCTTTCCGATCTCCAAACATCACAGAAAAGTGCTGTACTGCTACAACACTTTTCCGCAATATATAGTGGGAACCCCGAACTTTGCCGCGCCGCGTCCGGGTAGCGAATGGTTACCCCACGGTTCATGGGAAACGATTCTTTATACTTCCCTGAAATCTCCGTCAATCACATCGTCATCCGGCTGCTGTGCCGCCCCGGCGCCTGCTCCTGCTCCCATATCCGGGCCTGCCGCTCCGGCGCCTGCTCCTGCTGCCTGAGCCTGCTCATACACCTTGGCGAACAGCGCCTGGGCGCTTGTCATCAGCTTCTCCTTGCCTGCCTTGATGTCCTCCACCTGAGCGTCGGTCATCTCCTCAACAGGAGCCCGGTTGATGGCTTCCTTCAGCGCGTTCAGATCCGCTTCCACAGCAGCTTTGTCGTTGGCGTCGATCTTATCGCCTACATCTGCCAGAGCCTTCTCGGTCTGGAATACCATGGAATCCGCGTCATTTCTCGCGTCGATGGCTTCCTTGCGCTTTCTGTCCTGAGCCTCATACTCCGCCGCTTCCTTCACAGCCTTCTCAATGTCAGAATCAGACATGTTGGACCCGGAGGTAATGGTGATATGCTGCTCCTTGCCTGTTCCCAGATCCTTGGCGGATACATTTACAATGCCGTTGGCGTCAATATCAAAGGTAACCTCGATCTGGGGAACGCCTCTCCTTGCAGGCGGAATTCCGTCCAGACGGAACTGACCTAAAGTCTTGTTGTCCCGGGCAAACTGTCTCTCACCCTGTACCACATGGATATCCACAGCAGTCTGGTTGTCAGCCGCGGTGGAGAAGATCTGGCTCTTCTTGGTGGGAATGGTGGTATTCCTCTCGATCAGTCTGGTGGCCACGCCGCCCATGGTCTCGATGGACAAAGACAGCGGGGTAACGTCCAGAAGCAGGATATCCCCTGCGCCGGCATCGCCGGCCAGCTTGCCGCCCTGGATGCCCGCGCCGATGGCAACGCACTCATCCGGGTTCAGGCTCTTGGAAGGCTCATGTCCGGTCAGCTGTTTTACTTTTTCCTGAGCCGCGATCATACGGGTGGAACCGCCTACTAAAAGCACCTTGCCAAGCTCGGAGGCTGTAATGCCCGCGTCCTTCAAAGCGTTCTGTACAGGAATGGCCGTTCTCTCGATCAGGTCATGGGTCAGCTCGTCAAATTTCGCCCTGGTCAGATTCATATCCAGATGCTTGGGCCCTTCATTGGTCGCAGTGATGAACGGAAGGTTGATGTTCGTTGTGGTGGCAGTGGAAAGCTCCTTCTTGGCCTTCTCCGCAGCCTCTTTCAGTCTCTGGAGAGCCATCTTGTCGCCGGACAAGTCAACGCCCTCCGCTTTCTTAAACTCGTCGATAAGCCACTGGGTAATGCGGTTGTCAAAGTCATCGCCGCCCAGTCTCGTATCGCCGTTGGTGGAAAGCACCTCGATCACGCCGTCGCCGATCTCGATGATGGACACATCAAACGTACCGCCGCCCAGGTCGTATACCATGATCTTCTGCTCTTTTTCATTGTCAAGGCCGTAGGCCAGGGCCGCGGCCGTAGGCTCGTTGATGATCCTCTTTACATCCAGTCCGGCGATCTTGCCCGCGTCCTTGGTTGCCTGACGCTGCGCGTCGTTAAAATACGCGGGAACCGTGATGACCGCTTCTGTCACGGTCTCGCCCAGATAGCTCTCCGCGTCCGCTTTCAGCTTCTGCAGGATCATAGCAGAGATCTCCTGGGGAGTATACTTCTTCCCGTCAATATCCACCTTGTAATCGCTTCCCATATGCCTTTTGATGGAAGAGATGGTCTTGTCAGCGTTGGTAACCGCCTGGCGCTTTGCAGGCTCGCCTACCAGCCTCTCCCCTGTCTTTGTAAACGCTACGATGGACGGCGTGGTCCTGACGCCCTCCGCGTTGGCGATAACCGTCGGCTTGCCGCCTTCCATAACGGCCACACAGCTGTTGGTTGTACCTAAGTCAATACCTATAATCTTGCCCATAGCTTTTTCCTCCTATATAAAATCCATTTTTTTAAATGTGTCTGCTGCCTGATCAAACCGAACCTCTGTCCGGATACTGCGTGACGGGAACTTTCGCAAAACAGTCAGCCTCTTTTGCCGTCCCCTAATTCGCTACCTGTACCATGCTATGTCTCACCACGCTGTCCCGGTACAGATAACCCTTCTGAAATTCCTGGACCACCACGTTCTCCCCCTGTTCCTCATCCTCCACATGCATCACCGCGTTGTGGAAGTTCGGGTCAAACTGCTGGCCTACGGCTTCAATGGGCTTAACGCCCGCCTCCTCCAGATTCTTCAGAAGCTGCTTATATATCATCTCCATGCCCTCGGCAAAGGAAGTTCCCTTGGCATCCTCAGGCATCGAGTTTAAGCCTCTCTCAAAATTGTCGATCACCGGCAGAATCCGCTCGATGATGTCTTTGGCTCCTATCTCGAACATGGCGGACTTCTCTTTCTCTGTCCGCTTTCTGAAATTGTCAAACTCTGCCATATTTCTCTTAAGCCGGTCTGTCAGCTCCTCGATCTGAGCGTCCTTAGGATCCTTCTTCTCCTTCTTCTTGCCAAAAAAACCTTTCTTTGGAGAATCCTTTAACTCCTCCGGCTCCTGTCCTTTTGGGGACTCCTCCGAAGACTGCCCATCATCCGGCTGCTTTACCTCCGCGTCCGGGCCGTCCGGAGCCTGATCCGGTCCCTCTTTTTCTCTGGTCTCATCCGCCGCTTCCCCTCCAAGGTCCGCCGCCTGCTCCATGTCCTCTTCCCTTCTATTCTCTTCGCTCACTGCACTCTCACCTTTCGTCTTCCTTTTTAAATGTAGCGTCCAGCTGGGTTATGAGATTTCGTAACGTCTTGAGCACTTTCTCATAATCCATCCGCTTAGGCCCGATGATCCCGATGGTGCCTTTCAGCCCCTCGCCCAGCTCGTAGGTGGCGGTGACCACGCTGCAGTCCTTCATGGCCTGGACCGGGGACTCGTCGCCGATGTACACCTGGATCCCTGTCTCGCTGTCGGCTCCCACGGTATCCACCAGCTCCTGCAGCGTCTCCGTGTGCTCCAGAGTGCTCAAAAGCTCGCTGGCCTTGCGGCTGTCGCTTAATTCCGGGTATTTGAAAATATTGGTAGCTCCGCTGGTGTAGATCTGAAGCTCATCCTCGTCGGCCTTGATGACCGCCGCCACCTCGTTGAGCACCAGGTCCACCACCTTGCTGTGGATGCCCGCCTGCTCCTTTAACCGGCTGATGACTCCCAGATTGATCTCCTCAATGGTCAGGCCGTTTAAGTTGGTGTTCAGAAGGATGTTCAGGTTCAAAAGTTCCTCGTCGCTGATGGCTTCCTCTATGTTCACCATGGTGTTCTTGATGATGTTCCCCTCCACCACCGTCACAATAAGAAGCTTGTGAGTGTCCACCTTAGAAAGCTGGATAAACTTTAACTTGTTGCGGTGGTACTGGGGGCCGCTTATCATGGCCGCGTAGTTGGTGTTGCTGGCCAGGTTCTTGGCAAGGGCTTTCAGCACCTGCTCCAGACGGCCCATGCGCTGGACCATCATCTCCTTGATCTCCGTCACCTCATTATCCTTCTCCAGAAGGATCTGATCCACATAGAAGCGGTATCCCTTGTCAGAGGGGATCCTCCCTGCCGACGTATGAGGCTGGACGATATAACCCATCTCCTCCAGATCGGACATCTCGTTGCGTATGGTGGCTGAACTCCACTTGGAATTCACATACTTGGAAATGGTTCTGGACCCTACCGGCTCCCCGGTCTCCATATAGTTCTTTATGATCGCTTTTAAAATGGTGATCTTTCGCTCGTCCAGTTCCATATCCCCCGTCCTTTCTGTGAGATTTCGGCTTGTTAGCACTCATTCCGATTGAGTGCTAATGGCTATGCTCCTAATATAGTCCTTTGGATACTTTTTGTCAATACCTTTTTTAGAAACTTTTCTCTGTTTACTATTTGCCATTTTGGGGACATTCTTGCCCTTTTCAAACCACTTTTCCCTGGAAATTCTTGCGATTTTACCAAAAATCCCCCACTCTTCCACGATTTCCTTGACTTTTAACATATTTGTAATATAATTGTAATCAATAAAACTGTTAGATTTCAGATTCAGAGGAGAACGATCATGAGACACTCAATGTTAAAAAAGTTATCACTTGTCTTTGTGGGCGGAATCTTTGGCCTTGCTGCTTCCTTTTCTGCCATGGCCGCCACACCGGCAGGAACCTTAGAGGGTGCGGATAGCTCTTCCATCTACGGTTGGGTTTGGGACAGCGACAGCTACGGCCACGTGATCCCGGTTGAGATTTCCGTTTATCCCCAGGATTCGTCAGAAGCAGATTCTTCAGAAGCAATAAAGACTGCCACTATAAAGGCTGACCATTATCAGGAAAAACTCCAGGAAAGCATCGGAGACGGGTACCATGGATTTAAGTATTCCATCGACTGGGATAGGTTTGAACAGCAAGACTTTCGGGTTACGGCCTACGCCGTGACAGAGGAAGAGCGGGTTTTCCTGGGAGAGCTTACTTATCATAAAGATTCGGAGCAGTTTGTCTTAAGCTCCGACGCCGCAGAAAATACACAGGAGAACAGGCCGGAAGAAGCGTCAGCCGACCATAACGCTCCCCAGGGACCGGGCCAGGTATCCGAATCCGGACAGGCGCCAGCCTCCTTGCGGGACGCGGCTAAAACTTCCGTCTCCACCACTGCCCCGGGACAGGACACGGACAAAACTTCCGTCTCCACCACCGCTCCGGGACAGGATACGGACAAAACTTCCGTCTCCACCACCGCTCCGGGACAGAGTCCAGACTCATCAGAAGATACTGCCGGTCAGCCCTCTTCCCAGGAGGCCTCCAAAACCTTTGACGCTGGCAAGTCACAGGCTGAATCCGCGCAGAACAGCTCCGCCCCTTCCCAGAGTTCGGACAAGCTTCCCTCTTCCCGGCAGATCGGCCCCGGCTTCGCTCCCAGAAAGGAAGCAAAACCAAAGCCAGAACCGGTCTCCCTTGGCATGTTCACAGTCACCGGCTATTGCAGTTGCGACATATGCTGCCCCTCCTCCGTATCCAAGCTGACTTACAGCGGGACCGAGCCACAGCCGGACCACACCGTGTCCGCTGACATTGATATCTTCCCCATCGGCACTCGTCTGATGATCGGGGATACGATTTATACGGTAGAAGATATCGGTTCCAATGTAATCGAAAACAAGATCGACATCTTCTATAGCACCCATGAGGAGGCCTTAGCTCACGGCACCACCACGGAAGAAGTGTTTACCGTACCTGAATAAAACAAACTACATAAAAGCAGCCCCGTTTTTCCGGTCTGTCACTGCGCCGGGAGACGGGGCTGTATTTTCTCACTTTCATTCCTGATTTTTTTAACTCGGGGAAACCTAAACTTTAAGTTTGTCATATGTTTAGTGAGCAAATGGCCTCACGACTACCCTCGCCCCTTTTGCTCACTAAATAATCTTTCTTTCAATTCTATTGTTCATCTCTCTGATATTCAAGCAAATCCTCAACACTGCATTCAAGGTAGTCACACATTCTTGCTAAAATTGATAAATCTACCCTCGTCATATCGTTGCTAATGTACTTGTTTAGCTGTGACCGTTGTATATCACAAAATTTGCAGATTTTATTTTTGCTAAGTCCTCGTTCTTTCATTAATTCGCCTAATTTGATATTTACCCTACCCATATAAACATCCCCTCTCTCTACATATACATTATAATTCTTGCTATTTGTCATCATAAGATGTATAATAACATCGGGTATGTAAATAACAGTTATTTAAACATAGGATATCTAGATACCCTATACTATATTATAGAGAGGGTTAAAACATGATTGACATATACGATTACAGAGTATCAGAGAATGAGATCAATAACATAACAAAACAACTTGACAGACTAGAAAACAGACAGCTTTTAAAACTCAAAAAATCTATAGATGATATTGAACAAGCAGACGAAAGCGAACGATTAACAAGCGCAAAGAACTATTTTGATGCCGCTATTCTGCCTGCGTTAAAAGAATTCGCCAAAATGACAAGCTCTTTACTTTTAGTGAAAGAGTGTGATAATCGCTATTCAATTGTAGTCACAATACAGAATGAGCATGGTTTTGATATAACGGAATCTTGCAGAGTTATGAAAAGTCTTTTTGTAATAGCAGATTGCATTGCGATTGGTTCAGAATATGAAGAGCCCGCTTTATCTTTGATATTTGATTTTGAAACATTCATTGTTTGATACATATGAAAAAGAAATGGCTGCGCGTAACGCATAACCTACAATGTTACCTCTGCACGTCCAGAATCTGCCCCGATAAAGCAAATATCTTTTCACTACACCGTTGAAACAGCGTCCCCTACCGGAAACACTTCAAGTGAGCAAACCTTAGCCAGCGAATCCTGGTTTTGCCAGGCAGAGAAGGGAAGGATGGTCCTGGCCGGGTGAATTTATGCCATGGAGATGAGACCAGGAAAGCAGGAGGGCTGATACCCGACTGATTTCCGCTTTAAGGGCTCATCGGAATGTTTGGCATATCTGAACCCGGACAGGACCATCCTTCCCTTCTCTGACTGGCCTCACGACCCCCTCGCCTTTTCCTCACTCAACTTAAATCCCCTCCAAACCCCCCAGACTCACAGCAAAAACTCGCTGAGCACATAATTGCTGATATCAATCCCAAAATCGCTAAGCCGCGCATACGGCTCCTCCAGGATCACAAGCCCATTTTTCACAAGCTTGTCCAGAACCCTTCCATACACATCCCCCATCCTCACCCCAAACCGCTTCTCAAATTCCGCCCCTGACACGCCCCGCATCATCCGAAGCCCCAGAAACATAAATTCTTCCATCCGCTCCTTTTCAGTCAGCCGTGCGATCTCCTTGTGGAGACGATCATCCGCGTCCGCCCCATCCATCTGGATCCCGCAGTACGCCTTCAGATCCGCCTCATTGCGAAACCGGAAGCCCTGGATATAGGAGGAAGCTCCCAGGCCAAGGCCAAGATATTCCACCCCGGTCCAGTACCCTGTGTTGTGGCGGCACTCAAACCCGGGCTTGGCGTAATTGGAGATCTCATACCGCTCAAATCCGTGGCTGTGAAGATACTGCTTTGTCAGGTAATACATCTTACGCTCTTCCTCTTCATCCGGCAGAAGTTCCGGATGGCCGTGATACCTGCCATAAAAAGGCGTCCCCTCCTCGATCATCAGGCTGTAGGCTGAGATATGTTCCGGCTTTAACATGGTAACCCGTTTCAGGGTCGCCTTCCAGGAACTTAACGTCTGCCCCGGAAGCGCGGACATCAGATCAACGCTTACATTGGCAAATCCCGCCTGCCGCACCCGCTGATACGTTTTCAAAAACTCGTCATAGGTGTGGATGCGCCCCAGGGTCTTTAACTCCTTGTCGTCCGCCGACTGAAGCCCGATGCTGACGCGGTTGATACCGCCCTTTCGGCAGGCATCCAGTTTCTCCGCGGTCACGGTCCCCGGATTCATCTCCATGGTCACCTCCGCGTCCTCCTCTATGGGAAAATGCCCTCTCACCGCCTTCATGATATCCAGGATCTGTCCCGGCTCCAGCAGCGAAGGCGTGCCGCCGCCCAGAAACACGGACACCACCCGATACCCGGGATAGTGCTTGCTCTGACAGGCGATCTCCTTGATCAGCTGCTCCACATACCTTCTCTGGGTGTTCATGGGAGCAGGCCCTGAGAGGAAATCGCAGTAACCACATTTTTTTTCGCAAAAAGGAATGTGGATGTATAATTCCAATGGTTTTCTCAAAATCTATTCCTCGTCCAGCTTCAGCACGCTCATAAAGGCTTTCTGCGGAATCTCTACATTGCCGACCTGGCGCATCCGCTTCTTTCCTTCTTTCTGTTTTTCCAAAAGCTTTTTCTTCCGGCTGATATCGCCGCCGTAACACTTGGCCAGCACGTCCTTTCGCATGGCCTTCACCGTCTCCCTGGCAATGATCTTTCCGCCCACAGCCGCCTGGATAGGGATCTCAAACAGATGGCGCGGGATCTCCTCCTTCAGCTTCTCGCACATCTTCCTCCCCCGCTCATAGGCTGAGGAAGCGTGGACAATAAAGGATAAGGCGTCCACTTCCTCCTTGTTGATCAAAATATCCAGTTTCACCAGCTCCGACTGCTCATACCCCTTGATCTCGTAATCAAACGACGCGTACCCTCTGGACCGGGACTTCAGGGCGTCAAAAAAGTCGTAGATGATCTCATTGAGAGGAAGCTCATATTTCAGCAGGGCCCGGGTGGTCTCGATGTACTCCATGCCCAGGTAAACGCCCCGCCGCTCCTGGCACAGAGTCATGATGGCCCCCACAAACTCCGTGGTCACCATAATCTCCGCCGTCACAATAGGCTCCTCCATAAACTCGATCTCCGACGGGTCCGGCAGGTTGGAGGGATTGGTCAGCTCGATCATGTCCCCGCTTTTCTTGTGAACCCGGTACACAACGCCGGGGGCCGTAGTCACCAGATCCAGGTTGTACTCCCGCTCCAGCCGCTCCTGGATGATCTCCAGATGCAGAAGCCCCAAAAAGCCGCACCGAAACCCAAACCCAAGGGCAACGGATGTCTCCGGCTCAAAAAACAGGGAGGCGTCGTTTAACTGCAGTTTTTCCAGCGCGTCCCGCAGGTCATTATACTTGGCCCCGTCTGCCGGGTACAAGCCGCAGTAGACCATGGACGTAACCTTTTTGTACCCTGGCAGCGGCTCCGAACACGGGTTATATTTATCCGTGATGGTGTCTCCAACCGCGGTATCCTTCACATTTTTAATGCTGGCCGTAATGTAACCTACCATGCCGGCGCTCAGCTCCTCACAGGGGATAAACTGGCCGGCCCCGAAATAGCCCACTTCCACCACCTCTTCCTCGGCTCCTGTGGCCATCATGCGGATGGTAGTCCCCTTCTTTACAGTACCCTCCTTGATCCGGCAGAAGATGATGACCCCCTTGTAGGAATCATAGAGAGAGTCAAAGATCAGGGCCTTCAAGGGAGCCGCGGCGTCCCCCGAAGGAGCCGGGATCTTCTCCACGATCGCCTCCAGCACTTCTTCTACATTGATCCCTGTCTTGGCCGAGATCCTGGGCGCGTCGGCGGCCTCCAGGCCGATAACATCCTCGATCTCCGCCGCCACCCGGTCCGGCTCCGCGCTTGGCAGGTCGATCTTATTCAGGACCGGAAACACGTCCAGGTCGTGGTCCAGGGCCAGGTAGACATTGGCCAGAGTCTGGGCCTCGATCCCCTGGGCCGCGTCTACCACCAGGATGGCCCCGTCGCAGGCCGCCAGGCTCCTGGAAACCTCATAATTAAAGTCCACATGTCCCGGAGTATCGATCAGGTTAAAGATATACTCCTCCCCGTTTTTCGCTTTATAAACGGTCCGAACGGCCTGGGCCTTGATGGTGATCCCCCGCTCCCGCTCCAGATCCATATTATCCAATACCTGAGACTGCATCTCCCTGCTGGTGAGAAGACCAGTCATCTCAATGATCCTGTCCGCCAACGTAGATTTCCCGTGATCAATATGAGCGATAATACAAAAGTTGCGGATTCTGTTCTGGTCAATGATCGGCATATGTCTTTTATCCTTTCTAAATTGGTTAGATGCTATGATAACATTTTTTCCCAAACCTTGCAACCAATTTCCGCCGTCACTTGCCGTTCACCGGTTCCCGGCAGGGTCGAGTAGACATACCCCTTACGGGGTATGCCCCTCACAGAACCGGACGTGC
>CAJUFP010000123.1 GCA_910585645.1 uncultured Hungatella sp.
GTTCCCGCTTTAAGGGCTCATCGGAATGTTTGGCATATCTGAACCCGGACAGGACATCTCTCCTTCTCTGCCTGGCTCTGCAACTCCCCCGCCCATTGCTCACTCAATAATAAAACAAAGGACCGCGCCCCACCGCCCTTCCGGTTTGACACGATCCTTTCCTTTTTCACCCTGATCACAGGGCTGCCCACAGATGATTACTTATGGGTATACCCAAAGAAGAAATACCCAAGTGGCGTATAATACATACCGCTGATAGAATCATCCAGCATATATTTCTGCGTATAGAAGTAAATCGGAGCATGAACGCCGTCTGTGCCCATCAGAAGGTCCTCGGCGTCATGGAACGCTTTCATACGTTCTTCCTGAACAGACGTAGCCTTTGCCGCGTCGATAAACGCGTCGTATTCCTTGTTGGAATACTGAGCGTCATTGTTGCCGCCGTCGGTGTACCACATATCCAGGAAAGAGCATGGGTCGTTGTAGTCCGCGATCCAGCCGTTGCGGGCGATCTGATAGTCGCCGTCCTTACGTGTCTGCAGGAATACGTTCCAGTCCTGGTTGTTCAGGGTCACATTAACGCCCAGAACGGTCTGCCACATGTTCTGCAGAGCCTCGCCGATGGCTTTGTGCCTGTCATCGGTGTTGTACATGTACTCAACGGTCGGGAATCCCTCGCCGTTTGGATAGCCGGCCTCTGCCAGAAGAGCCTTTGCCTCCTCGCAGTTCTTCTCATAGTCCTCGGCCGCCACGCTGTAATACTCGCCGCCAACCGTACGGAAGTCGTCGCCGGCAGACCCTTTCGCGTCGTAAACGCCGGAGGGAACAAAGCCTGTAGCCGGAACCTCGCCGGTCTGGGTCACATTCTCTACAATGTAGTTGCGGTCAATGGCCAGGGAGAATGCCTTGCGGATCTTGGGATCCTTGAACACTTCGTCCTCTGTGTTAAAGCACACATAGTAGGTTCCGATGTAATCCGCGATGTCCATCTCGCCGGAAGCTAAGTAGTTGGCAATCTCATCTGTGGGAACTTCCTCGATGAACTGCAGCTCGCCGCTCTTGTAGGCAGCCAGCATGGCGTTGGCGTCGTCAAGGAGGGTAAAGCGGATGGTCTCCGGCCCAAGGTTCTCATAGTCATAATACTCTGTGTTCTTCTCTGCCAGAATATAGGCATTGTGGGACCACTCTTTCATCTTGTAAGGCCCGTTGCCCACATAGGAAGCCGGGTCGTAGGTCCACTCGTCGTTGCCTTCCACCATATCCTTGCGGACCGGGAAGGTAGCCGGGAATGCCATGATCTCCTCAAAGTACGGGCAGTCATAGCTGAGCACGATCTCCAGAGTCTTGTCGTCAATCGCCTTGATCCCCAGGGTGTCCGGATCAGCCTTGCCTGCGGCAATATCCCCATAGCCCTGAACCATATCGATCATGTAGCAGTAATCCGCCGCCGTATCCGGGGTAGCCAGCCTCTTCCAGCTATACTCAAAGTCGCCTGCTGTCACATCCTTGCCGTCAGACCACTTGATGCCGTCCCGCATCTTTAAGGTGTAGGTCACGGTTCCGTCGTCGTTCACTACCTTCTCCCAGGACTCTGCCTGGCCGGGAGCCAGCATGGCGTTGCCTTCCCCGTCATCCACCCATTTGATCAGACCCTCAAACATGTGGTTGAGCATAATCGCGCCGTCAACCGCGCTGTTAAGCGCAGGGTCAATGGTCTGGGGCTCGGAAGCCAGACATACAGCGATGTTAAAGTCGCCGGAAGCCTCCCCGCTGTCAGCCGCGGCAGTGGTCTCATCCCCTGCAGGCGCAGCTGTAGTAGTCTCCGCCGCGCTGGAATCAGCGGCAGCCGTGGTGGTCGGTTCCGCGGTGTTTCCGCCGCCGCAGGCCGCTAGAGAAGCCGCCATGGCAGAAACCAGGACCATAGACAATACTTTGTTTGTCTTTCTCATAATACATACCTCCTTTTTCATTGAGGGCAGTCCGCCTGTTGAGGGGATGCCCGTTGGCGCGGTACGCGCCGGGTGTATCCTGTATCAAAACGCCTGTTGGAAAATAAGGCGGAGATACCTTTTTTAAGTTGGGGCAACTTGGTTTTTGCCCTGGGGGATCTTCCAGTTACTTCACCCCAGACCTACCCCTCCAATAAATGACAAGCCGCCCAATGCCCTGTCTCATGCTCCTTAAACACCGGAGTCTCCTTGCTGCACCGCTCCGTGGCGTAAGGACACCTGGTATGGAACCGGCAGCCCCTTGGGGGATTCATGGGGCTGGGGATATCGCCCTCCAGCACGATCCTCTGCCTGGTGCGGCTAAGCTGCGGGTCCGGCACAGGAACCGCGGACAAAAGCGTCTTTGTATACGGATGGATCGGATTCCGATTTAATTCGTAGCTCTCCCCCAGCTCCACCATGGACCCAAGGTACATAACCCCGATCCTGCTGGAAATATGCCGCACAACCGAAAGGTCGTGGGCGATAAACAGGTAGGTCAGTCCCATCTCCTGCTGCATGTCCTCCAGCATGTTCACCACCTGGGACTGGATGGACACATCCAGAGCCGAGATCGGCTCGTCGCACACAATAAACTCCGGCTTCACCGCAAGGGCTCTGGCGATCCCCACCCTCTGCTGCTGCCCGCCGGAAAACTCGTGAGGATACCGGTTGGCGTGCTCTGTGTTCAGCCCCACCTTCCCCAAAAGCTCCTTGATCATGTCCGCCCGGTCTCCCTTGCTGGCAGCCAGGTTGTGGATATCAATGGCCTCCCCGATGATCTCCCCAACCGTCATGCGGGGGTCCAGGGAAGCCGACGGGTCCTGGAAGATGATCTGCATCTTCCTGCGGTAAGGCAGCATGTTGGCCGACATTGCCTTTTTCAGAGGCTTTCCGTCCTCCCCCAGGGGATTGTCATACAGCACGTTGCCGTCGTACACGATCTTTCCCCCGGTAGGCTCGTAGAGCCGCAGCACCGTCCGGCCCAGGGTGGTCTTGCCGCAGCCCGACTCGCCCACCAAACCTAAGGTCTCTCCCTTCCTGATAAAGAAAGAAACATCCTGCACCGCCTGAACCCCCGGGCCCTTCACGCCCTTGACAGGAAAATACTTTCTAAGATTTGTCACCTCAAGGAGATTCTTCTCACTGCTCATGGCCATCTTCCTCCCTGCCGTCCGAATTCTGATTCAAATACTCCTGAACCCTCAGCCAGCAGGCCGAGCGGTGCTTCTCTCCCACCTCCACATAGGGAGGCATCTTTTTCAGGCAGATCTTCATGCAATGCTCACACCTGGGGGCAAAGGGACACCCCTCCGGCGGGTTCAGCATATCCACAGGCGTCCCCTCGATGGGGATCAACCGCTCATAACTGTCCGCGTCCACCCGGGGCATGGACCGCAAAAGGCCCAGGGTGTAGGGGTGAGCCGCCTTGTAGAAAATGTCGTCCACAGGCCCCTGCTCCACGATCTTCCCCGCGTACATCACGGACACCTTGTCGCAGATATCCGCCACCACCCCCAAATTGTGGGTGATGAAAATAATCCCCATCTTGGTCTTCTTCTGCAGCTCCTTCATAAGCTCCAAAATCTGGGCCTGAATGGTCACATCCAGAGCCGTGGTAGGCTCGTCGGCGATTAAAAGCTGGGGATGGCAGATCAGCCCCATGGCGATCATAACCCTCTGCCTCATGCCCCCGGAAAACTCGTGAGGGTACTGCTTCATCCGCTTCTCTACATTATTAATGCCCACCATCTCCATCATCTCCATGGCCCGCTTCTCGGCGTCCTCTCTGGAGATCTCCTTGTCGTGAGCCCGAAGGGCCTCCACCAGCTGATTGCCGATGGTGTACACCGGGTTCAGACACGTCATCGGGTTCTGGAAGATCATGGCCACCTTGCTGCCGCGGAAAGAAGTCATCTCCTCCTTGGAAAACTTCAGCACATCTTGGCCCTCAAAGGTGATGGAACCGCCTACCACCTTGCCCGGGGACTGCAAAAGCCCCATGATCGAGTAAGCTTCCTGGCTCTTTCCGGAGCCCGACTCCCCCACCACGCCCATAACCTCGCCGTAGTCCAGATCATAGGAAATACCGCCTACAGCCTTTACCTCCCCCGCGGGAGTGAAGAAAGAGACATGGAGGTCTTTTACTTCCAGCAATTTTCCCTTATCATTTCCCTCTGCCATAACCGTCTCCTCCTTCCTATTTCTTAAGCTTCGGGTCCAAAGCATCCCGAAGGCCGTCGCCAAACAAGTTAAACGCCAAAATCATCACGCTCAATACCATAGACGGTATGATCAGACGGTAGGTGTAGGTGTACATGCCGCTCAACGCGTCCGTGGCCATGGAGCCAAGACTGGGAAGAGGCGCGGACACGCCCACCCCAAGGTAAGACAGAAACGACTCCAGGAAAATAGCCGACGGGATCTGGAGACAGGTGGTCACCACGATCTGCCCGATACAGTTGGGAATCAGATGTCTGCGGATGATCCGCCCGCCGGAAGCCCCCAGGGCTTTTGCCGCGGTCACATACTCCTGCTGCTTTAACTGTAAAACCTGCCCCCGGATAATGCGGCTCATGGTCACCCAGTAGAGCATACCAAAGGCAATAAACATGGAGATCAGGTTCGGTCCCAAAACCGCCACAAAAGACTTAACAGGGCCTGAACCCGTATTTACATACTCTGTCAAAATAGGCTTTAGCGCCGTGGCGATCAACAGCACCACCAGCATCTCCGGCACAGAGTAGATCACTTCCACGATCCGCTGCATCACCGCGTCAACCTTGCCGCCGCAGTACCCGGAGACAGCCCCGTAGGTAGCCCCGATACACAGCACCAGAATGGCCGCGCAGATGCCCACGCTCATGGACACCCGGGCTCCGTACATCACCCGGACCAGAATATCCCTGCCGTACATATCCGTTCCGAACACGTGGGGGAACACGCTCTCCCCAGCCGCCTTTCTCTCCAGCTCGGCCACAGAATACCCGAACAGCTTTTTCTTGATCCCCAGTTCCGCCAGAAGAGCCTCCGGATCCACCGCGTCCTCCTCCTTGGTATTCTGGGTATTTACCTTTGCCTGAGCCCTGATCTTGGCGATCTCCACATTGCTCAGCTTCTCCCCTTTAGCCTCTGCCTCTGCCTTGGCCTGCTCGATCATATCGTCAACGCTCATGGTGTCGGTCTGGGTCCTGGCCGCGATCTCCGCCTCCAGCCGCTTCTGGTCCTCAAGGGCATAGTGGAAAGGATGAAGGTTCTCCGCCCCCTTGTTAAACTCCTCATACCCGTAAGGCACCAGATACGGCCCCACAAAGGCAAACAGCACCAGGAAAATGATCACGCCCAGAGCCACCATGGCCACTGTATTCTTTTTCAGTCTCCGCCACGCGTCCTTCCAGTAGGAAACGCTCTGCCGCTCCTGGATAAAATCTTCTTTCTCCGCCTGGGAAGCGCTTTCAAAATCATCGGCGTCAAAATCATTCCAGCTAAGCATTCCCTCCACATCCGGCTGCAGGGTCACAGGACACCGCTTCATCTTCTTATCCTCCGCCATGATCACTCCCCTCCCTTCGTCAGATGAATCCTGGGATCGGCAATCTTATACAAAATGTCAACAACCATATTCATCAAAATAATAAAGCTGGCAAGAAACACCGTAGTCCCCATGATCACCGGGTAATCCCGGTTCTGAATGGACTGGACAAAATACCGCCCCAGCCCGGGAATGGAAAACACGCTCTCCACCACAAAGCCGCCGCAAAGGGTAAACGCCACCTGAGGCCCAAGGTAAGTGATAACCGGGATCAGAGCGTTTCTCAGGGCATGTTTGAAAATAATCTTGCTGTTTTTAAGGCCCTTTGCCCTGGCCGTCTTGATAAACTCCTGATTTAAAGAGTCCAGCATGGCGGACCTGGTCTGCCTGGCCGTGTAGCACATAGGATAAAACCCCAAGGCAAAACAGGGAAGCACATAACTTCTCCACCCCGCCGAGGCGTCAAAGATGGTGGGAAAGATCTTTAAGGACGCGATGCCTCCGGCAAAGGTCACCAAAAGGATGGAAGCCACCACAAAGCTGGGCATGGAAATACCCAGGGTACACACCACCCGAAGGACGCTGTCCGTCAGTTTTCCCCTCTTAAACGCCGCCAGACACCCGAGAGGCACGCCTACCAGCACGGCCCAGCACAGGGCGATGGCCCCCACTTTTGCGGAAACAGGAAACATTTCACCGATGATGCTCAAAACCGCCCGGTTCTTCTGCATCTTTAGAGATACGCCAAAATCGCCCTTCAACAGATTCTGAAGGTACTTAAGAAGCTGAATATGCACCGGCTTATCCATGCCATACTTGGCATTAAGGGCCGCAAGCGTGGCCTCCGAGGGGGCCTTTTCGCTGAGCCACGGACTGCCCGGCACCGCGTTCATCAGAAGGAATGTGAGACAGGTCACCAAAAAAATAGTCACCAGCGCCATTCCAAGCCTTTTTGCTACATACTTACCCATTATGATCACCCTTACTTTTGTTATGCTGCGCAATAGGCGCAAACGTTCCCACATGGGCGTCTGCCGCTCCCTTTACCGGTCACTTTGCCTCATTAACACGCTGTCATATAGTTTAGTCACATTTTTACCATAAGTCAAGTGTTTTTGACCATTTTCGTCATTGTGACGCCCACATATGTCTTTTTAGGAGAAACATACCACAATTTGCCCCTTAAAATCCCTTAAGCGTAACCATTGTACCTCCCCCGCCCAAAGCCCGCAACTGATTTTCCCAACCAAAACAAGCACCATATGGAAACAACGCGGAGTGGGATCTGCCTGGGCATACTAAAAAAAGCCGCGCCTTTTGGCGCGGCCTACTGTTTTGCTCTCTTAACTAACGACCTCGTGGCAGACGGCATAATAAGCGGTGCTTGAAGTGTGATTACTGGCGGATAGAGCACTAATATGACCCAGTTTAAAACCTTACATTTCGCTGGTCTGCTTTCCCGATAACGCAAAGGAAAAATATCCTCACCGAAACTAAAAGGTATTTAAATTGAGTTATACTAACGTATTATTACGGTACACTTATAACATATTATCATACAATTCCAAATATTCCCGTACCAATTTATTATCCCATGAAAAGTCTATTGGAACTGTACTGTTTACTGCCTTCCTCCACTTTCCACTCTTCTCATCCCCATGCAGCTTTTCACAAATCATTTTAATAATGTCAAGTAAAACCCAGCAATCATCCCTAAATGAAAAGAACCCTACTCCTTTATCCATCTGTCCTTCCGGTTTATCTACGTACTCCTTTGCCTGCTCATCACGACTCTCGTGAACGCTATTGTAATCGATTACCGTATCATTAAAAGAATCTATTTTACTTACGATTGGAAGATTTCCGTACTTCATAGCAAATATCTGTGTTGTACCACAAGCTTCATCCCGTGATGGCATAATAAGGACATCTGCTGCTGAATATGCCTTGAACTCCATATCTTCTGAAAATGGACTATAATAAAATTTTCCTGGATTTTCCTCCATTTTTAAGTTAAAGAAATCTGCATATGGCGTAAAAACATGGACATTACCCTTTTCATCTGTGTAAGAAGTGTTCCTGTCATCATCTCCGACAATGACTAGCTGCAGATTCATTTCCATCAGCCTAGCGAATATATTTTTAATATCCTCAATTCCTTTTGTTGCATTCAACCTTGATACCATGCAAAACATGGGAACATCAGAATTCACTTCCAGACCAAATTCTTTCTGGAACGCTTCCTTATTATGTTTCTTTGCCACTATCCAATTTTTCTCTGTCTGTTTCATGTATGTAATACCCTCTTTATCAGAGAAAAGCTCTTTATATTCAACAGTAACCCCGTTACGGATACCATATACCTTTTTTGTTTTGAAATCCGGATAATTCTGTATTGTAGAAGCATAGCCTTTGCTGACCGTTGTAACAATATCCGCAAAAACAATCCCTGTTTTCATTAGATTGATTTTATCGTCTGGAATTCCCAAAATTTCCGTATCTCTTGTACTGTATGCACTAACAAGTTTGAACAGGCAATCTTCCTTTTTCCGACAAACTAAACATATGTCACAGTTCTCTTCGCTGATACCAAGATATCCCAAAATTTTTCTTTTCGAATAGATACCTTTATACCCATAAAAATGAATAGTATACAATGTTCTCAGAGAAGGCCAATAATTTCCGTAAATTATCTTTCGCACCATTGGGATAAGCGCAGTCTGATTATCATTACAATGAAGAATTGTAGGCATAAAATCCAAATTATTTTTTAAAGATTCCATCACCGCAAGGCTAAAAGCAGCGCATTCCATGTCAATCTGATCATTGTCGAACATATTCATACTCTCAAAACACCCTTCAATATCCATAAGATAATATATCACGCCATCAAAATGATATTTTTCAATCTTACAGGTATATTTCTGGCCATTAAGTATTATCCAGAACCTTCTATCCGACTGATGATTCAGTAGCTCAATTTCTTTTTCCATATGCGCATCTTCATAATCCCCCAAAATGAGATCGCCATTATCTGAGTAATTTACTCTATAATATATACCATCTATCTGTGTTTTAATGTGATATGTGTTTGCAAAACTTTTCATCTTCTTTTTATATTTTGGCATAATAATAGCAGCTCTATTAACATACCGGCTTAGAGATTTGATATAAGAATATGCAACTTCTCCTGAGCCTCCGGTTTTTAAGAAAGGTTTTGCCTGGAACGTTGCGTAAAGTATATTATTTATGTGGAGATTTAAAACATTCTCCAGCTTTGGCATTACCTTTTTCTGTACAAGGTAAGAGCAAACAGTTCGTTCAAGTGCCCCGTCAAACTCACCATAATGCTTCTGATTATATGTCGCTGATAAAATTCCTTCAATGTCCTGCTGTCTCACATTGGTTCCATCAGCCCGAACGAATTCACAACCCAGTAAATTTTTATAATATTCAGAAGCGATATCCATCCTTACCGTATCCCTCAGCTGAAAATCATATGGATGGTCAATATAAAAAAGAACTTTGTCAGCCAATCCCTGTTTTATTGCGATAAGTACACCGTAATAAGCAGTCAGAACATGCATCGGATGCTGTATGCCAAGGGGAAGAAGTACAAATTTATCGACGGCGGATATTGAATTGAATTCTAAAAAGGCCGCTTCCATAGCTTGTTCCAGTTTCATTGTGTTATAACCACTATCCAAATAGTAACGAACGAGCATTGAATAATCCGTTATTTCCGCTGGATCCTTATGTTCTACCTCTTCCCACATTAAATCATAATGATAATCTTCCAGCTGACATTGTACATGCCGAATAACGGTTGTCTTCTTTCTTGTAGGCATCCCTATCCTTCTATGGAGTACGGAAAGATCTATATTATCACGTTCGTCCCCACTTTTTGCCATCGTATATACTACTGTCCGCACATTATCCCTATTAGAATAAAGAACGCTGGATGCAGAACCCATGAAATCATCATGATGCGGTTCAAACACAAGAATTTTTACCGTTCTCTTGTCCAAAACTCTATCCCATATCAATTCGGATAATTTTACCTTATACTTTTCAATATCTTCTTTGGTATACTCCTTCGTTTGTGGAAAAAGATTCTCAATAGGTATTTGGCTTAAAATGTTACAAGCAACATAATACGCATTCGTATCGTCACGCGTAGACGAATCCGAGATCATACAATATTCCTCATTAATCGCATTCACATCCTCATACCATTGAGCGCCAATCTCAATAACTTCCTCCAAACCCATGCTCCCTGTAAGGCAATCACCATACAGCTTTTTCTTTGATTCAATTTCCTTGTTAAACTGTGATTTCATATAAATATCTCCTTTGTATTGTCATCCGCCATGCAGAGGAAAGAAATTCCAGAAGCCATCTGTCGTCATAGCGCAGATATGCGGTTTTTGGATCGAGATCCTGATCCGACTCGATCTCTGCCTTACCACAAAACGTTTCAGGCCATCTCTGCCGCTGTCATCCACAACGGTATTAACAGGTCTTTAGACTGTGCGGATATCTTCTGGAACTGCCATAAAATCCCTCCTTTATACAGTCCTATTGTATCCGATTTTTGACCAATATGCAAATATTTTTTGTATTAGCCCCTCACAAATATTTGCGTGTCATTAACCTCCTTGAGGGTCATTCAGACATATTCCAGAAACAAGCCTGACTGTTGATCAACATCACAGGGTGTCCTCTATCTGCCCTGTAGATAAGCGTATTCCGGGCATCAATGTCCGTATTTCGTCTTTTGTAATGGATAATCCTACAATATCCCATGTTTTTATCAACTTTTGCAATTAACTTCATACCCTAATAGCAAATCTATGCAGGAGCATTTCATGAAAAGATCATTTGCATGTATCATGACAGCCGCCGCCCTCCTATCATCCACCCTGGCCGGCTGTCAAGCCCCCACCGCCGACGAAAAACTCACCCCCGTCACCTTAAACGAGGTGGCCCACTCCATCTTCTACGCGCCTCAGTACGCTGCCATTGAGCTGGGGTATTTTGAGGAGGAGGGCCTTGATTTGACCCTGGTAAACGGCGCCGGAGCCGACAAAGTTATGACAGCCCTGGTCAGCGGCGACGCGGACATCGGCTTCATGGGGTCCGAGGCCAGCATCTACACCTACGCCGGAGGAGCCGAAGACTATGCCGTCAACTTCGCCCAGCTCACCCAGCGGGCAGGTAATTTCCTGGTGGCCAGACAGCCTGTGGAGAACTTTAGCTGGGATATAATCAAGGGAACCAAAGTGTTAGGGGGAAGGGCGGGCGGTATGCCCCAGATGGTATTTGAGTATATCTTAAAGAAAAACGGCATTGACCCCAAAGCCGACGTATCCATTGACCAGAGCATCAGCTTCGGCCTGACAGCCGCCGCCTTTACAAGCAGCGACGCCCAGTACACCGTAGAATTTGAACCCTTTGCCACCGGCCTGGAGCTGGAAGGAAACGGATACGTGGTTGCCTCCCTGGGAACCGACTCCGGGTATGTGCCCTACACGGCCTACAGCGCGAAAAAGAGCTATATTGAGGCCAATCCTGAGATCATCCAGAAATTTACCAACGCCATACAGAAAGGCATTGACTACGTCAACTCCCACTCAGCCGAGGAGATCGCAAAGACGATCCAGCCCCAATTCAAAGAGACTCCTCTGGAAAACATCACCAAGATCGTGGAGCGGTATAAACAGCAGGACACCTGGAAGGAAGATACTGTTTTTGAAAAAGAAAGCTTTGACCTTCTCCAGAATATCCTGGACGAGGCCGGGGAGCTGCCTGCCAGAGTCCCCTATGAGGACCTTGTGACCACGGAGTTTTCTGAAAAGGCGGCCAAATAGAGGCGTTTTTCACAAAATAAAACAACCGCCTGGGGCCGGTTTCCCGCAGGCGGTTGTTTTTCAGAAGAACACCATGGGGCCAAAACGCTCACACAACTGCTTCCACCAGCGTCCTGTCCCCAAAAGCGACTTCCCTCACTCCGATCTCTTTCTTTTTGTTAAAATTAAATGTAAGCATATATCCCTTTTTCAGGTGGTAATGGGAAAGATATTTCAGCAGCTGCCTCTCCCCTTCCCGGTGCTTTGCCTCTCCCCTCCATATCTTCAGTTCCACCACAAACTGCTGGCAATGATAATCCACGATCAGATCTGTGCGATCCATATTTCGGGTCTGCGCTTCCACATAATAATTCCCGCTGCCATTAATAATAGGCCTTAAGTAAAGCATAAAATACCGCCGCCCGTCCTCCTCATAAAACCGCTCCCCTTGGTCTCCATACACATCATCAAAAAACTCCACAAATTTCTCCAGAACCAGTTTCATATCCAGCTGTCCGTTCCGGACAAACTGGTTCTGATCCCTGCACGCAGCCTTAAAGATATCCATGCGCTGCACCTCCGGAAGAGTCAAAAACAGATTATACAGCCGGGTTTCAAAAATCCTGTTGGCAACTACCACACAGCCGTCCAAAACCTTCACAAAACCAAACATCATAGCCATATCCGTCGCCCCGTCATCCGGATTGTACGCAATGCGTTTTCCCTGAAACAGCAGCAGATAGATCATATCTTTCAGTTCCGGATAGTCGTTCAATTTTCCGATCATAGAGTCAAACAAAGGATTCTTCTCCATAAGAAGCATTTTCACCGCTTCCAAAAACCCCTGCCTTGTCCATGGGCCCGGACTGCCGGCAAACTCCCCCTTAAGCCCCACCCGCTCATCCATCAGTTTGCAAAGCTTTGACACCAAAACCGGATACCCCGACGTATACGCAAAAAGAAGCTCTGCCATCTCTCCCACATCCATGCCCGCTCCATGGTCCTTCTCATACTCCTTTAACATCCCGCAAATATCTGCCGTGGAAAAACTCATCTCCACAGGAAAATCCGCCGCGATATTCCACGGACTGTTCATCTTATGTTCCCCGTCAGGCCGGATCTTCCTCTTAATATTCCTCACATCATAAACCCCAGCCAGAATCACCGACCAAAACGCGGGCTTAAGGTCCCGGTTAAGGTAATATCCTCTAAGCTGGGCCAGAAAATCTAAAAACACCTGATTATTAGTCGCGCTGTCCACCTCGTCGATCAACAGCACAACACGTTTCTTTGACATCCCGCACCATCTGCCAAGAATCTTAAACATGGCAAATAAAGAGGCCTGCCTTTCATCTGCCTTTGCAAGCACAGTCAGATCCTCTCTGATCTCCTCCGGCACAGAAACATTTCCATCCAGCAGCTCCGTACAGAACGCGGCCACAAAAGAAGATTCCTGTTCAAAATTAGCATGGCTCATCATCTGAAAATCCATACTGATAACCACATATTCATCCGCCAAAAACCTGGCCAATGCCCGCAACGTTGTGGTTTTTCCGTACTGTCTTGCCCGGTTAATGGTAAAATACAGCCCCTGGCCAACCATCTCCCTGATCTTTACAAGCCGTTCTGTCAGATCAACCATGTAGTGCAGGCCCGGTTTGCAATCTCCGTATACATTAAAGACCCGTTCCATCCTCATGCCCTCTTTTCTGCCCTTTACATAGCCATTCAAATGACCGGTAGCCGTTTCTCTTGCACTGCGGACAGGGATTAATTAAGGTAGATACGATACCCAGCTTATATGGGCACTTGTCGCAAGGCGGATTTACACGGCGGATCAGCTCCATAACACGCAGCATCCATTCTCCCCCCCTTAAGCTTAAGCTTTTTGATATACATAAGTATACCCGCGATCCGGAGCAATGTCAATCTGCCGATTACCGAGCTTTTTT
>CAJUFP010000124.1 GCA_910585645.1 uncultured Hungatella sp.
ACCCGGACAGGACCATCCTTCCCTTCTCTGACTGGCATCACGACTCCCCCGCCCTATGCTCACTCAACAGTACCCCAATTCAGCTACTCCTTAAACAGTAACGGTAACTCATAAAAGAGAAACTTTGAACTGTTTTATCTTTTCTTTTCCAGATTCCTGTCGTATAATGGATTTGCAACTATTTTAGAATAAGGAAGGAACCCGTTTATGATGCCAGTCCCCGATAAAGATCAGTTAAAGGAGTTGACCAGGTTAAAGCTCATATCCCGGCAGCGATTGAGTACCGTTGTCATCACAGCAGGCCTTATTTTACTTTTGTCTGTCAGCTTTTTTCTTGTGTCCGGTCAGCTGCGAAGATATTGCAATGATTTTTGTTTTTATCTCCTGCACCGGGAGGCCCAGGAGATCAAAAAGGATATTAACCGTGATATCGCGTTTTTCCGCAATGACATGGACACCTTGGGCCGTCTTTTGGAAGGGGAGAAGGATCTCACCTCGGAATACGTAACAGATTTGCTGAAAGCCTATGAAAAAAAGGAGATGATCTCACAGCTGGGTATCATGTTTCCGGATAACCAGGTGCTTAAGCCGGACGGGACTTTTGTTATGTCGTCGGATGAGATTTCCTTTGAACTTTTAGACCGGCAGGACCCTTTTTTCTCGAATATCAGGCAGGACGACAAGGATCCGAACCGGCGGATCCTGTATTATGCCATCCCCATTGAGCAGGAGGGCAGCATCAGAGGGGTACTTTTTGGGATCATAAAGTTGGATTACCTGTCAAAGGATTTTGAGGTGAGCCTGTTTGGAGAGGAGATCAGTATTTCCATCGTGGACTCGGAAAATATGGATGTGATTCTGGCGAACCTTCACGGCAGCCATGGAGCGCACGGGGGAGGACACAGCACACAGGATGCCGGAGATCTCCACGAAAGCGGCCGGTTTTCCTACCTGATCCCAAAGCAGGAGGAGAGCATGTATTCTCTCTGTGAACCTATGGACATCAGCGGCTGGTCTTTATTGCTGTCCATACCGGAGCGGATCGTCCTTGACGCTGCCCAGTACATTGGAAATATCCTGTTTAGGCTGGGGATGTTTCAGAGTATCATCTTCCTCAGCTATTTTATCTGGGTTTTGCTCCGCACAAAGCGGGAGACCAGGTTTAAGGAGTCAGAGGTCCGCCACATTTACTATATGTACAATGTGCAGCAGATCCTTTTTGATGCGTACCGCAAGCCGGAAAATATCGTTCTCTCCCTGGAGGAGATTGCCCGGACTCTGGGAGCGAAAGGCGCTCTTCTGGCATCTGTTGCAGGCGATTCCATGTACCGGGCCTTTATCTGGCAGGATGAAGGGGAGAGCGGGGATAAGAACCAGAAGAAGCAGCTTGCGAAAGCCCTTGTCCAGGATATGGTAAAGCGGCAGGAAGGGTACACGGCAACTGCCGGGAATGCTTTGGGAGAGGCTGATGACGGGCTTAGGGAAATCCTGAGCCGATTTGCCATTGAAAGGCTTACAGCGATCCCCATTGAGGGGCGGGAGGATCAGATCGTGGGGGTGCTGGCTGTCATAGACGGGGACGAGAGACGCTCCATGGATTGCCTTACCAGCGTGGCCTTCAGCTTTTCCATGGCTCTGGACAATATCTGCGCTTATGAGACCATTGAGAAGATGGGGACCACGGACGCGCTTACATGCCTTAAGAACCGAAATTCCTACGAGGAACTTTTGAGAAAATACGAGACTGACCGTCCGGACTGCCTTACCTGCGTCTACGCTGATGCCAACGGCCTCCATGAGCTGAACAACAGCCAGGGTCATGAGGCGGGGGATAAGATGCTTAAATCCGTGGCCAGGGCTTTGGCGGAGGAATTTGAAGACGGGTCTGTGTTCCGCATCGGCGGGGATGAGTTTTTGGTGTTTACGGATATGGCCGAGGAGGCGGCTGCAGGTCTGGCGGCGGAGGCAAAGAGGAAAGTGAAGGAGCAGGGATACCATGTCTCCGTGGGAACCGCGTCCGGCGGCAGGGAGATTTTGCCTGTGGCCATTGTGAAGACGGCGGAGCAGAGGATGTACGAGGATAAGCGGCAGTATTATCTGGGAAGCAATGACAGGAGGAAGATGCGGTAGAGGAAGGGAAGGGAGAGTCTGCAAATGCCGTAAACATGATCTTTTCATATGTTCAAAATACGGCCCGTTAAGAAACCAAGATTTGTTCCTGAAAGGGTTCTTATTGCCCGATGCTTTCAAATCCTAAATTTTCAGCCCCTTGCATATTCCTGGCAAAGCGGATATACTAAAAGTAGGAAAGTTGGAATTTCTTACTTTAAAACTATAAGTCAACATTCATATGCCCAAAACAAGGGTATGAATAGGAAAGGAGCTGATATTATGCTTGCTGAACTTCGCCAGAAGGCACAGATCACAATCCCAAAGGAAATCATTGTAAAACTAGGCTTGTCGGAAGGTGATAAATTGGAAGTTTTTGAAAAGGACGGATCCATCTGCCTCATGCCGGTTGCTGTCTATCCCAAGAAATACCTGAACGAGCTGAAAGAGGAGATCAGTGGTGTAAAAGCGAAACTGGCCTCCGGGGAGCAGCCTGTTTTTGACAGCGTGGATGCCCTGTTTGATAAATTGGAGGCAGACTGATGGCATATGAATTTACCTTTACACCGCGGTTTCAGAAACATTTTAAGGGGCTCACCGCTCAGGAAAAGAAACAGTTAAAAAACAAACTGGAACTTTTGGCGGAGAACCCCTCCCACCCGTCGCTTCGCACCAAGCGGATTCAGGGCACCACAGATCTTTTCGAGTGCAGCGTCAACATGGACATCCGCATTATCTGGTACTATGAGGGCGACAAAATGATTATTTTGGTGGACGTAGGCCATCACGACATTTTAAAACAGTTCTGATTGCAGAAGCGGCATATCCCAGAAGTGACATGCCGCTTTCTTGCATCCACTTTTATATAATCAATCGCAAGCTATTGCTTTCCATTACAGAGAGGCCGATCCTTTCGGCTCCGCAACAACATCGCCCTAACATCACTCAACAATATACTGAGCCCATAAAAAACAGCTATTTTTCCACTTCGCGCAAGAAATCCTTCTTAAATCCCTAAACCACCCATTCATACTTCCCTCTATCCCCAACATGATAGAAGTCTCCATAATTAATATCAAAAACATCTTTGCCAATCCCGCTGACATCGATCTTATTCTTGATCAGATACTGCCAGATCCCACCGCCTGCGATATCGCCCTGGAAAAGGATTCCTTCCACTTTCCCGTCCTTTAGAAGGATCTTTTTGTACTGGCGCATGTCCTCTCTCACCAGGACCTGGTCGCCTTCCTCCTCCCGGATACGGCCCACGCACAGGGTCACCAGGCCGAAGAAGTTCATGGTGTTTTTCATGGCATAGGTGTCCGTATATTCAGCGGTCAGCCCGCACATGGTCTTTCCGGCCACCCGCCCCTGGTCCGCGGCGTTTGGCCAGATGCCGGACAGGGCGGTGATATCCCCGGCAGCAAATACGTCTTTGCGGGAAGTTTTCATGGAGGGATCCACCGTGACGCCCCGCTCACAGGCAATGCCGCTGCCTTCCAGACAGCCTAAGGAGGAGCGGACTCCGGCGGCCACGATGATCAGGTCGCAGGGGATCTCCTCCCCGTTGTCCAGGATCACCTTGTGGATCCTGTTGTCAGGCTCGCACACAGCCTGGGAGGCTTTTCTCTCCAGGACGAACCGAACCCCGGCGTTTTCGAACCGGTCCTGATATGCCCTGGCGGCCCGGGCGTCCAGCTGCACCGGAAGGATGCGGTCCGCCATCTCCACCACCGTAAGCTTTTTGCCAAGCTCCAAAAGGCCGTAGGCAGCGTCTAAGCCCACCAGGCCGGAGCCGATGACCAGAACATTTTGGGCGTTTTTTGCTTCTTTTACAATGGCCTGGGCATCAGAAAGATTTCTGAGGCCAAATACATTGGAAGCTTTCCGAAGTTCTCCCACAGGCGGGATAAAGCTGTCAGCCCCGCCTGCCAAAAGGAGCTTATCATAGGAAACCGCCTGGCCGTCCTCCAAAAAGACTTCTTTTTTATCCGGGTCGATCCTTGTGACCCGGACGCCTTTTTTCCAGTGAACCCGGTATTTGTCAAAGAAATTCTTCTCCGTAAAGTCAAGGCCCGTCTCGTCCCGCTCTCCGGAAATAAATTTGTGAAGCATACAGCGGGAGTGTACATGAAGATCCGCGGAGATCATCACGATCTCTCCGGATGGGTCCTGTCCTCTGATGGTCTTTGCGGCTTCGATCCCGGCCACTCCGGCTCCGATTATCACATAATTCATGGCTACACCTCCTCCACATGGATGGCCTTCTTGGGACAGGAGGCCACACAGGAAGGTTCACCGCCTGCGTTTACGCAGAAATCGCATTTGATGACCTTGGTTTTTGTCACAGTGTCAGGCTTTAACGCGCCGAAGGGACAGTTCATGACGCACATAAAGCAGGAACCGCACCGGTTC
This sequence comes from uncultured Hungatella sp., assembly GCA_910585645.1. Classification (GTDB taxonomy): domain Bacteria; phylum Bacillota; class Clostridia; order Lachnospirales; family Lachnospiraceae; genus UBA3402. The sequence continues at coordinate 4,525 of CAJUFP010000124.1, forward strand.
TCGTCATAAAATACATGGCCGCTGTCCGGATCCTTAAAGAGAGCGCCGCTCATGCAGGATTTGACGCACTCCGGGTCGTCGCAGTGGCGGCAGAACAGAGGCTTGTACCGGCCTTTGGCGTCCTTTAAAATAAAATTGCGGGATTCATTTTCAGGGTCCGTTAAGTCCAGGTCGTAGATGGTCCCCTGGGTCTTCCGGTGAGCCTGCATACAGGCGGCGGAGCAGTTCTTACAGCCATCGCATTTTTCGTATTCCACTATGATGCGTTTCACGTTCACCACCCCTTTCTATATGTGAAGTCCCTGACGTTTTTCCAAAATGATCTGTTCCAGAATGTCCGCGGACGCTTTGGCGTCGCCGTTGATGATCACCTGGCCGCCGGTAAGCTTTTTCATGTCCTCGGTGAGAACCTGGACAGCTACCTTGCTTCCGGTGATAAAGGGAGGCAGGCCTAAGTGGAGGGGCAGTCCCAGGGCCAGACCGTAGCAGCCGTCAGCCAGCGCCTGTTCCTCCAGCCACTGGGCGGCGGAGAGCACCAGGGGAAGTTCCGGAAGATCCACATGAAGGGCTTCGGCCAGCTCCGTGGCCACGATCTCCAGACGGCCGATGGCAAGGCAGGGGCCGAAGTTGAGCACAGGCGGGATCCCCAGCTTCTCGCACACAGCCCGAAGTTTGGGCCCTGCAAGGCGGGCGGCTTCCTTGGTCATAAGGCCGCAGTTTTCAATGCCGCCTGAGGAGCATCCGGCTGTGAGGACGATAATGTCCCTTGCGATCAGTTCTTTTACCAGGTCCACCGTGAGAACGTCGTGTCCGCCGGCGGTTAAGTTGGAGCAGCCTACCACACCGGCCACGCCCTTGATGTCCCCGGATACGATCAGGTCAATGAGGGGCTGCCACGTTCCGCCTAAAAACTCCTTTAAGGAGGTTTCGCTGACTCCTGTGAGAGTCCCGTCGTTGCCGTGATCCTTTAAGAGATTCATGGAAACCGTTGCCCGGCGGGCTTTGTAGGCCTCCAGAACCTGATCGATGATCTCCTCGGTGACGGCGGGGCGGTTCTCAAAGTTAAATTCTTTCAGCTGGGCATTGGCTTTCTTGGCCACATTGTCAATGCAGATCTGCTTGATCTTTAACTGGTCGCAGATAGGCTCAATGCCCGGAAGGGTGCAGTTAAACTCGGAGATCACGGCGTCAATGCCTCCTGTGGCGAGAATGGCCTCGCTGGTGTAGTTGTTCCCCGCGTGGCCGTCAAAGATCTCGGTGTAGTGGGCGCCCCGAAGCTGCAGATCCTGTCCCACGCAGGTACAGCCCACCAGTTTAAATCCCTTGGCGCCGGCTTTCCTGGCCTTCTCCTTCACATCCTCGTCTGTTAACCGGTTCTGGAGGAAGGTGAACATGGAGTGCTGGTGGCCGGTGATCATGATATTGATGTAGTCCGGGTCAATGACCCGAAGGCCCACAGGAGCAAAACGGATCTCGGGTTCCCCAAGGACCACGTCGTTTAGAAGATTGGTCAGCACCAGCCCGTAGATACCGGTGGAGATCCCAAGCTTCAGGCAGTCAAGAAGCATGTTCACCGGGTCGGAGTTCAGATTGGTGGAACATTTGACCACGCCGTGGAACACTTCGGACTTGGCGCCGCCGGGGAGAAGGCCAAGTTCCTGCCACCTGTGGTACCGGGGCTTGTAGGCCAGCTTTTCGGTCAGGGCCATCTTCTCGTACTCGGGAAGGTAGAGATCTTTCAACACGGCAGAGGCCACGGCCTCGGCCCGCTCATGGATGTCCTCCTTATGGATCCCGAAAAGGTCAGCCAGGCGGTTTAAGGTGTTTACGCCCTTGATCTCGCCTTTGGTCTTTGCGGTGTTCTTTACGTTGAGAGCCGTGTTCTCCACCACATGGATGTAACAGCCGGAGCCGGAGGCCACGGCCCGCAGAAGATTCCTGACCACGATGGTGTCCGCGTTTGCCCCGCAGATGCCCCGGGGGGACTCAGGGGTAATGCGGCAGGGACCGTTTGCGCAGAGACGGCAGCAGACGCCCTGAAGGCCAAAGGCACACTTGGTACTCTGTCCCTCTACCCGGTGGTGGGAAGTCTCCATGGGCAGCGAGGCGATGAACTCCTCCAGGGGCTTGTCCGCGCTTTTGCAGGTAGTGCAGCTGTAGCATTGGTTCATGTTGTATAACCTCCTTTGTGTGGTTTGTGGTTCTTGAGTAAATTTTACTATATTTGGAAGGGATTTTCAAGAAAAAAACAGGGTTTTGTACAAGAACGGAAGAGGCGGAGGACAAACCCGCAGAAGGCAGACAGATTTTAAATAGTTCGGTCTATTTTCCCGATTGCGCAAGTACAGAATCCTCAGCGTAGCCCGCCGCGCCTCCGTTTCTGAACTTGCGCACTGGAAAACATTGGAAAACAAAAAGGAAAAGGTTATTTTTTAAAGATTGTCTTTAGGGCGTCAATGAGGTTGTTGGAATCCAGAGTCGCACCGGATATGGCGTCCACGTTGACACTTTGGCTGTCTATAACCTGATCAAAGAGAGACTTTAACTGGCTGTCTTCCATAAACATATTATCCCGCCCGCTGGTGATCTCCATATTGGTAATCTGTCCCTGAGCCACGTCTACCTTCAAGGTATATTCGCCGTGGTTGCCTTTAATAAGCTGTTGGTAGCTGCCGTCAGGCTTGCCCGCGATATCGTACTCCTCCGCGTCCATAAGGAGCTGGGCGGTAACCTGGGAGCGGCCATTAAACGCGGTGTCCGCGGCTGCCCGGCCTGTGGCGATGGCCTCAGCTAAAAATACGCCGTTTTGGTACAGGTTGGAAACGTAAGATCCCAGTTCCCCGGCCTCATACAGGTTGGGGATCGGAGTGTTGTCCCATCTTAAGACCTGCGCTTTTGTATTGCGCTCCGCTCCGCCGGTAGTGGCCACCAGCGCCGGGGTGATGCTTACGGCATAGAATGGAGCTGTATCCAGAGGGCTCATGGTTTCCGGATGGCGGCCAAAATCACGGTCATGGCCATCCGCGGCCATTTGGTTGTACCGGTCTACGGCAGCCTTTAATGTTTCCGGGTCGCGGTCCAGTTTCCGGGCAAGGTCCTCAATGGTATCCGCTTTTATGATCCAGCCGTTTTCGATCTCCTGGCTGTTATCATCAGACCATACATAACCTTCGGTGGTAATGGGCCAGCTGAGCCACTTGGCCACAATGGCGCCTGCGGTTCTGGTCTTCTCGTCAAAGATCATATGTACCGGCAGAGCCCGGTCATGGGGCAGATCCACATAATGGCCGTACTCTTTATATTTCATGTGCTGGCGGTGATAAGCGCCGGCTTCGTCGTAAAAGCGCTGGCTGTCAGCCGCCACTTCCAGCCAGGAGGTTCCGGTCATGGAGAAATTGCGCATAAATGCCGCCTCATGTTCCAAAACTTTAATGCCAAGCCAGAATCCGCCGGATTGGGTCTGATTGTTCATGTGCCACATTTTGGCTCCGCATGCCATGAGTACCTCAATGGCGTCCCCTGTGTTGCCGGGGGTTCCGCCGGTGTAGACCATGTCCATGCCGTGGAAGTTACGCTGCATTTCCAGATTGTTCTCAAAACCGCCGCAGGCCAGCAGCACGCCTTTTGCTGCTTTGACGCGGCTTTCTTTTCCGCTTTTGTCCACGGTGACGGCGCCAAGAACCGCGCCCGATTCATCAAGGATAAGGGACTTGAACGCGGTGTTAAAACAGAGCTCCACCTGTTTTCTGGCCTGCGTGGCCAGATGAAATCCCCTCCATACGCCGCCGTATTCAAAAGTGGTTCCTTTTTTTCTTACATGGGCGGAGCAGCCGCTAAAGCCGGCGCCATCCAGATCCGGAAATTCTGTCACCAGGGCCCCCCAGCTTATGGGGCCGCCTCCTACATAACCCAGTTCGTAGTCCACCGCGGCTACGGTAGCCTGGATCCATCCGGCTTGTTCCGCGAACTCCCTGACCAGAAAATCCAGATACTCCTCTTTGATGGGGTTTGGGCTGGCGCAGGCCGCCAGATATCGCCGAAAGGTATCCAGGTCATCAGGGTTGGGGATGATGAGAGTCTGGCCGGACGCGATGGAGTTGCCTCCCGCGTTGGCCTCGGACATTTTTTCCAGGACGCAGATCTTAGCATCCGGGTCGATGTCACTGGCTTCCAGGGCCGCGGCCTGTCCGGCCAGCCCGTAGCCCGCGATGAGAAAGTCAACTTCCTTGTCAAAGGACAGGGGCGGCGGGGCAGCCTCGGGAAGATCGTTTGACTGGGCGGTTTTTGCAGCCGCGGCGGAATCCGCGGTGGAATCCGCGGCGGAAGCTTCCTTGTCTGTGGGGGAGGCGCACGCGCTGAGGAGTCCCCCGGCGGCCAGGCTGGCGATTCCGGCAGCGCCTCCTTTTAAGAAGTCGCGTCGGGTAAGTTGATTTGCCATAAAGATCATCTCCTTTTATGATTTGGGTTTCTTGTATGTTGTCTCCAACCGCATTATATCAGGAAATCTTTCCGATGAATAATTTGATGATCTGATTGAATGATAAAAAGATTTTATGGCTGACACAGGCAGGAAGCGGACCAATGGAAACTATATTTTCTATGTGATCGGGAGATTTTTGTGATATACTCTTGGCAGAAAACTGCTTTAGAGGAGGAAACTGATTTTGAATTCTACACAGATCGCCTGTTTTTTGGAAGTAGCCAAAAGCCTTAGCTTTGCCCGGGCGGCGCAAGCGCTGTATACGTCCCAGCCGGTTATCAGTTACCAGATAAAGTCTCTGGAGTCTGAGCTGGAACTCCGCCTTTTTACCAGAACCAACAGAAATGTGGCTCTGACCGCGGCTGGGGAGTATCTATATGAGCGCCTGGAGCCTGTGAGCCGGGAGATCCGTAAGATGGTGAGAGCTGCCCAGGAGATTCAGAGACAGCAGCAGCAGGGCCTCCGCATCCTGGTACGCCGCTTAGCGGATTATTCCTGTCTTACAAAAGCCATGAGGCGGTTCTCTGATGATCATCCCCTGATTCCCATAGACATCCTGACCCACGAGGAACGCCGCGTCCGGGATCTTCTAAGCTCCGGGGAGATACAGCTGGCGTTCTGTTACGGCTATGAGGTCAGAGAAGATTCAAAACTGGAGTTCCTTCCTCTTGACCGGGCTTTCTATTATGTGCTGGTAAACCGGGATCATCCCCTGACAGCGTTTAAGTATCTGACGTTTGAGGATCTGACAGGGGAAACCCTTATCCTGATGGACACGGAACTCCAGAAAAATAAGGATGTGATCTCCGCAAAAGAGCTGGAGAGACTTGGAATCGGCATCTGTTATCCATCTGGCTCTTTTGACAGCATGCTCTTAGCCGTGGAGGCCGGGGCCGGCTTTACGGTGCTGCCATGCGGCAAGGCCAAAAGATTTTCGGGTCTTATAAAGATTCCTTTAAAGAATGTACACGCTGTGGAACTGGGGCTGGCATGGGCAAGGGAGCAGGACCAAGAGGCGGCGGGAAAGTTCGTGGATACGGCGGCAGAGTGCTGGGGGAAAAAGGCAAATAAAAAAACTCCCTGAGTTGGACTCGAACCAACGACACTGCGGTTAACAGCCGCATGCTCTACCGACTGAGCTATCAAGGAATGTTTCTGGTAAAAATTATACTCCTGTTTAGGGAAATGTCAAGAGGGGAAATGAAAAAAATATAGGATTTTCATATGTTTTGTGATACAATGCATAGAAGGAAACGGGCAGCACGGGAATGACGGAGATGGATTATGGACAACCTGAGTATGAGCGATGTGAATGAAGGATTGTTTTGGAGAAATCGGCCAATGAGTGACGCGGGAGAATATTATGGTAATTGAGAAGCTTTCTATAAAAGATTTTCGTGGAATCCACGATCTGGATTTGGATCTGAGGGGGAAAAGCGCGGTCCTGTTTGGGATCAACGGGGTGGGGAAATCCTCGGTGCTGGCCTCGGTCAGTTTATTGTACGCCAATATCATCAACCGGCTGGTGCGGACGCGTTTTAAGCAGACCGTCAAATTTGAAGAATCGGATATTAAGATCGGAAAGGCGTCAGCCCGCATAAAGGCGGAGTTTAGATTTGGACAGGAGAAAGGGATCTACGGCTATTCCCGGGCTGTGTACAGAAAAAGGAACCCGATCATTCTCTCAAAGGATCTGGAGCGGCTGGTGGCTCATTACCGGGAGCGGTATCTGCCGGAAGACGAGACGGATGACGAGAACAATTTTATTGACCGGAGCCGGGAGAGCAATATTCCCATTTTCGTAAATTACGGGGTAAACCGGCTTGTGATCAAAACTCCCCTGCGGATACGCAAGACCGAGGATTACGGTCAATTTGCCGCGTTTGAGAAAGCCATTGAGAACCAGATCGCGTTTTCAAAATTGTTTGAGTGGTTTTTAGAACAGGAGCTGTATGAAACACAGCAGCAAAAGCTGGATCCCGCGTATGAGGATATCCCCTTAAAGGCTGTAAAAAAGGCAATGCTTGTGATGCTGGACGGGTACAGGGACGTCCATATTACGGCAAAGCCTTACTCCATGAAAGTGTACCGGGATCAGGAGGTATTGGATATTCTGCAGTTGTCGGACGGAGAAAAGTGTACTCTTGCGCTGTTCGGGGATCTGGCCAGGCGGCTGGCAATCGCCAATCCTGGTTTGGACGATCCCCTGAAAGGAGTGGGGGTGGCCCTGATCGATGAGATCGAGTTGCACATGCACACTTCCTGGCAGCGGAAAGTCATAAGGGTTTTGAAAGACACGTTTCCCAATGTGCAGTTTATCATTACCACCCATTCTCCCCAGGTAATTGGGGAATGCGGCCAGGGCTTTCAGATCTTTTCGCTGTACAGGACAGAGGATGAGATCGACTGCGACAGTTCCGGAAGCTATTTTGGCCTGGACTCCAATTCCCTGTTGGAGGACGCGTTTAAGACAGATTCCGTGAACCGCGATATAAAGGATAAAGTCAGACAGATGTATCGGTGTATTGAGGACAAAGACTTTCTTGGGGCAGAGACGTGTATTAAACAGATCGATGGTCTGACCAATGGCAGAAATCCGGATACCGCGCGGGGGCGGATCTTGATCAGGAAGGGAAGAAGAGCCAATGCGGCAGATAAAGAAAAGTCCCAAGCCGGGTCATTTTATAAAGTGGAAAAAGGATTTTAAAATTTCCAATGGGCGGGACGCGGAGTATGAGGACTTAAAGGGAACAGGCGAATATGTGCGGCTGAAAGAAAGCCTTGTCAGGGAACAGGGGTATATTTGCTGTTACTGCGAAAGACGGATTGGGCAGCAGCCTTATTTTTCGGACTGCGATATTGAGCATTTTATGCCAAGGCATCCTGACAGACGCGTATTGTCTCCAAAGGAGTGCAGGATATGTGAAGACGCCCAGCTGGACTACACTAATTTGTTTGCCTCATGCAAAGGGGAGCCGGGGGAGAGCGCGGACCACTGCAATCATAAAAAGGATAACTGGTTTAGCTTTAAGTCCTGTATTTCTCCTGGGGACCCGAAGATTGAGGGGATTTTTGGCTTTGGGATGGACGGGAGATTGTTTGTGAAAGATCCCGCGGGCCAGGAGATGGCGAGACATCTGAATTTGAATTCTTATGTTTTGCAAGAACAGCGGAAAGCGGCCTTTGACGCCATGATGGAAGTGGAGTTTGAGGATGAGGATCTGCTGGGGGATAGGGAGTATGTGGAGGCTGTTATTGGGGATTATGAGAGTATGGAGGGCGGGGAGTATGCGGAGTTTTGTTCTATGATTGTGTATTGTTTGAGGGAGAATTGGGGTGGTTAAGCTGGGCCAGTTTGTTGAATGTGGAAATAGTAAGAGGTTAATTTTGGCATGGCAAACAAGCAGGTGTATACCTGCTTGTAAACAGCGATATAATGGTTGTTTATGGATTTGCCTAAGACGTCCTGTATAGGAAATGCTTAGATCGCCTGAAATATGCCGTTTTCGGCCGCAGGAAGCCGCGCTCATTACAAAGAGGAATGAGCTTTTGATGGATCAGGCCATCACATCTGTGAAAGAATTTTGAGGGTGCAGTAACAGTTCAGATGACCCTTGAACTGTTACGCATCCGGCCAATTAGAATCGC
>CAJUFP010000125.1 GCA_910585645.1 uncultured Hungatella sp.
ATTCAGTTGTCAATCTTCGGTTGGAATCTCATTCATTGAGATTCCGAGAAGTTATCCTTTCCCTCAATCCCGGCAAATTTGCAGAGAAACTGTAATACCGGGGCAATGGATTTCAGTTCCCGTTCCTGTGGCGGCTGGGGTGGAGCCGAACTAAAAATAGGATGTCCATCCTGGCTTTTCATCCAGACATATTTGAATCCCATCTGTTTCATAAGCTGTTCCAGTTCCTCATCAGTCCTGCCGCCAAAATAAGCCATCTCTGAATAGAGAATACTTCCACATAAAATCCTGGATGGTTCCTCCACAAAGTTTACGCTAAAATTTGTTCTGTGACCGGAAAGCTGCTCCGGAGGAACATGATAAAACGTATTCGGAAGATGCTCCCGCATTTTTTCCAATAACTTTCCGCCTTATCCTTGTTGACGGCCGCCACGCTGGGCTGCGCCAGGGTCTGCTGGTATCCTAGCCATTCCATGATCCACTGAGAGAGTTTTGACTGATTGCACGGCACTTCACGGCCTTCCAAATACTTTTCCTCCCTGCGTGTTTCCGGCAGCACATAAAGCCCCCACATCTGCGGATCTTCCGGATCATTGCTGCTCATGGTATCCTTGCTTTTGTGATACCGGCTTACTTCAAAGCCATAGCCGTATTTTTCATGCCGGCAAAAAGGCAGGATCGTAATGATGGTATCCGTCCAATAGACACATTTGTAAATTTTTAATTCCTCAAGTGGAATCAGATTTCCCTTTTCCGTAAAAGCAGGATCATCCGGATGAAAGGTCAGATATAATTCCTGCAGAGCCTGGGGCAGCATAACCCCCAGTTCCTTTTCCTTGTCCGCAATATCCTCCGGTGTCACGGAGCTTTCCATACTGCTGCCAAAAGATTTGATTTTTTTCAGTTCTTCTGATATCATGGCGCCGCCTTCCTATTTTTTATAATAAATCGTCGGGACTCCTTCAAACGCCAGTCCTTCCTTCCTGCACAACTCGTAAAAATCGCCGTTCCTGTTATTGTTCTCCCATTCAAAATAGATTTGATACAATTTCATGTAATACCCAAACTCTTCCACAAGCTGCGGATCTACTGTTTTTTCTGAAAGGATTTTCTTTGCTACACCTACAATATTTTCAAATTCCTCTTTTGTAATGCGGATGCTCTCCGGAAAATGATGCTGCCCCCACCATAAGGAATCAAGCTGTTCCCTGAAATAGAGCTGAACCGTCTGCGGATCACATTTTTCATGCATGTATGCACATTCCAGAATGGGATAAAAATCATGTTCCAGCTTTGGATCGTGGGGATTGTAAATGTTTCCAAAAATCTGGTATGCCCACCGCATCTGCGGCATCTGATTCTTCTCACATTCACGGCTTAAATAATCGTCAAGCAGCTTTGTTAATTGAAATGGCAGGTGGCGCCTGGACAGGACATCCCCCGGAAATTTCATCTCGTCCAGATATTCTCTGCAAAACCGAAACAAAACAGCGTCTGCATCCGCATCCGGCACATTTTCTTTAAAAGATTTTGTAAATGAGAACAGAAAGCTGTTTGCCTGCTTTTTCAGTCCCTTTTTACGCAGATCCCAGTATTTTTGTATCTCTGTGATAAACTGCTCATAATCCATGTCCAAACTCCTCTGGAAGATTCTTTCCGAACAATTCTCTGATCGGAAATTCCGGAACCAGTTTCTTTTTCCTGTCATATTTTTCAGACGCATGATATGGCCGGAAAAGAAATCCTCTGCCCAACTCTGCCCGAATCTCCGGGGCTACACTCTCCTCAAAATATTCTACAACCTTCTCTCGCTGCTCTGATGGTATATTCTCAAATACACTTTCCGTCAGCTGGATTGCTATGGTGTCTCCAACTTCCTCCGTTTTCCAGCAAGGGGCATTGAGTATGGTTTCTCTTCCCAAAAGGTTAATATACGGCAATCCGAAATAGGTACGCCACTTGAGGGCAGGGCATCGGACAGACAGATCATCCGGAATAAGCATGCTTTCCGTTGCGGTACATGGGATAGAGCTGGTAAAATCGTAGATTTCCGCATGGACTGGGGAAAACCTGCAAACCAGGTCATTGCACAGGCTCACATACTTGTCCATCTCCTGTTTATCCTTCTTTAAAAAATTCTTCGCAATGGTGGTTTGAATGACATTAAACAGGATTCTGTCCGTCCAGTTCCTCCAGGAAACAAAATAAGTAACCTTACTGGGGGAACGGCCTTTCATCATAAGCTGGCTAATACAATATAAACTTTCTAATACTTCACAGGTACAATCATTACCGCCCAGCCAGGCAGACGCTACTTTTTCCAAATGCTTTTCATCAAACAGTTCTTTCACCGGCTCACTTCTTCCGTACTTGACTGGTCTATAATCCGGCCCATAGGATAAAATAATCCGGAATAAATCCTTGACTGCTTTTTCGTTATGAAATGGCTTTGTCGTCCGCAGGAAAAAATCTATTTGCGGTTTTGCTGGAAGGATTAGTGGCATGCCGAAGTTCTCCAATCTGTTAACAGGAATAATCCTGCTCCAATTCCTCCTGTGTGGGGAATCTTGTTTCATCCTCGTCAAGAAAGTCACCAGTACAGGCAAAGCGAAGAAAATCATGAAAGTCCTTACAGATATAAAGTTCCCGTGTTTCCATATACTTCCTTACTTCCGATTTGCTGTTCCATTTTACCCCGGCGCCCATCATGTCATATACGCCCTCTTCATGTATCGTGACAACGCCGCCGTTTACTACATCCAGATACACCAGATACCCGTATACCTTTCCAAGCCCGATAAATCCTGCCTCCAAAAAGCAGGGGCAATCATCCTGGGTTTTCTGTTCTCGCCGGAGGTTCTTCAAAAATTCTTCCCCGCTGTTTCCCTGGATATTATGCCAATCAAACTCAACCGTTGGGCCAATGTCAAATTCGGGCCGGGGAATATAGCTATTTTTCTCCCGTGAAAAGGTTTTGCTCCATGAACACGCAAAGGAATCGCCGCAAAAGGAAACAAGTACAGTAATATCCTTCGGCATTTCATAACTTAACAGAAATTCACGATATGGCACTGGCAGTTCATAACCAATTCCTTTCTCAATATCTGATAAATCTTTCTCTGTAAAGCCGGATTCTTTTAATGGCTCTTTCCATAATTGCGGTTCACGTTCTCTCAATATCTCCAAATACTTTTTTGCCGTTGTCATAAAAGCCTCCCTTATTTTCTCCGCCATACCCCAAACAGGCTTTTCTTGTAATGTTTCAATGCTTCGATTGCCGGCTCATAATTTCCCGCCGCTTTCAGATACTCCACGCCCTTTTCAATGTTCTCCCGCACACCGATACCCTCGGCATACATCATCCCCAGACCATAACTTTTATAGGGCGAATCCTGGCTTTTCTCCAAAAATGCTTTTCCCCGTGCCGGGTTCTGCTGGCAGCCACGCCCCAGCAGATAGCAGATTCCCAACAGATCATATTTGATACCTTCCGGCTCCTTATCTCTCTCCAGCCATTGAATCGCCTGCGCATAGTCCACAGCCGTACCCCAGCCGTTGAAATACAAACGTCCCAACTGTCGGCAGGCATAGCTGTCGTTACCATAGCTGGCAGTCTTTTTGTAGCACTCTAAGGCATAGGGCAGATTGCGCTCCACCGCTCTGCCGTTCCAATAAATATCCCCTATGATATGCCAGCTCCAGAGATGTCCTGCCTCTGCCGCTTTCAGCGCCCAGGGAAGAGCTTCTTTATCGTTATCCTCTGTATAGGCCAGATAATGGGCATAGGCATACATCCACTCCGGGTAGCCCCGCTGCGCCCCCTGGCGTATAATGGGAACTTCCTTTCCCGGCTCCGGCGGAATGTATTCTCCCCGGCCATACTGGTAGTAATGACCGTAATTCCGCCCCGCCAGTATCATGCCGCCGGAAAATGCTTTCTCAAACCAGGGGAGGCACTGTTTAATTTGCTGGCGTTTCCATTCGTTCCAGGCTCCCTTATTTGCAAATTCACTTTCCTTGCGATCTTCGATCTCTATGATGTCCAGAAAATAATAGGTGTTCCCAATCATGTACTGGCAGAAAGCGCAGCCGTTTTCGGCTTTTTCATAGATGACGTCCCATGCTTCTTTTATGCTCTCAAAAGGCATGATTTCCCGCAGTTCCGGTGTCAGCATATCCATACGCAGCGCCCCCAGAACCCCAGCGGCGCTGCCCAGGGAGATGGCCTGATGGAGCATGGCATAGGCCGCTGCCTCGTTTTCTTCAAAGGGGTGATATTCCCAGCTGTAACAGGAGCCGGAAAAGCAGCGGGAGAGGATATAGCAGGCATCCCCATCATCTTCCTTTGCCGCAAGCAATAATGCGTCCGCCGCCGCTGTTGCCTTCTCGTTATCACAGCAATAATAGAGATCCTCAATGGCTTTATCCACCACATCGCTAAAATACTTTCCCATTCTTCTTTTTGTCCTTTCTCTTTTCCATCCTGGCAGTGAGCTTTTCTATTTGGACGGTAATATCAGACCAACTGTCCATTTCTTCAAAAGAGCCCCGATCCAGATAATGGACCAGCCAGAATTTCACCTGTGTCACCGTTCCTTCTTTTGCTAAAAACCTGGTGTTCCCTTTTCCCGTGTTATTGGTACACCAGATCACCATCAGGTCATTTTGAACGCCGGGGAAGAAATCAAGCGCCTGCGTTCCCCATTCCAGGACTGCCTTTGTGTATTTTCCCTCATGGATGCCGTCAATGGCCAGTTCTACATCCCTGGCGGAGAAAAATGTGTGTTCATCATGCCAGCTCTCTCCAAAAATCACCAGAAGCTGGCGCCAGTTTTGCATTTGGCCTTTCTGTTCTCTTTGAAGCTGCTGCCAGAAAGCTTTTATGTGTTCCTCAGTCTGCCGGGTATCGGCTTCGCTTTTCCCCGCCTCAGTCTCTTCTGTATTTCTCAAAGAATCTGGTTTGTCAAAATCAGCAACCGGCTCTGATTCCCCATCTGTATCTTCCGGGCTGGCCGGTGCTATGCCTGGACAGCTACTGCTGTCCTCGTCTCCGGTATCCTCTGCTTCGCCCGGGCAAGCGCCGCTTTCCTCCCATTCGGCGTCCTCTTCCTCGCCGCTTTCCTCTTCATCGTCATATCCATTCTCTATTTTTTTCCACCCCGAAAGATCAGCGCTGCCAGTCAGGAGTTTTTCAAACCAGCTCATTGCCTCCTCAAACGCTGCGCTTTTATGGTAGGATTCATATCCGCCTTTCGATTGGTCCAAAAATACCGTTAATCGAAAGAGTTGGTGATACATGCAGAAAATCTGGCTTATATTCCCTGTCTCCGGCACCGCAAAAGGCGGCAGAATCTGGAGTTTGAAAGCACCCCCTTTATCACTTCCCATCAGACTTTCCATCTGTTTTTGTAAAGCCTCCACCGTAACATTGGACGTCCTGTTTCCGGATATGTCCGTAAGGATAAACTGGCTGGCCGGTGCCTGTTCCGGCTTCTTATCCGTCCCCACCAGATCACGCACCCCGTCCCATATCCCCAGCAAGCCAAAGCCCGCCATGCCAATCCCGATCAGGAGCCGGACAATGCCGATCCCATCTTTTATTTCAGTAAGTCCGATCACGATCAGACCAAAACCCAGAAATGCAGCATAGCCTCCCAATATAAGAGGTGTCAGCCGCAGCCGTTTTCCTGTTCTGTTATTTTTCCTCATCATCTGCTCCCCGCCAGCTTTCTCATTTTCCTGTCCTGCCGGCTTGTTCCTAAAATCCCACATGAAAAGCCAGACCGGTCTGTTCCTGAACCTTTTCAAGCAAGTCACTCCCTGCGGCCGTCTTTGTCAGCAGCATAAAACAGACCGGTTCCAGCCCCAGAATCAGCAAAGCATCCTGATTTTTGTGGACATATGCCATCCGCAAAGGAAAATCGTCCAGATCCATCAGTTCCGTATGGTCTGAGAGAGGTTTAAAATCATCCTGAATCCGCTCTGCGATGTTTTGAAAATATTCCTTTGAAAACCTTGCCGGGAAGAAATCGCTGAACAGGCAGGTTGTTTCCCCTGTATGTTCATGCCAGGCCATTCCCTCCCATTCCTGGATGGAGTGGATTGCCAGAAATAACCCATATCCTTCCAAGTGTTGGTTAAACCAAGGGCCTTGATCCTGCTTATGGACGTTTAAAGGAGCGTGGATAAAAGGAATATTCCGCCTTTTCCAGTATTTCTGATAAGCTGCCACAGCCTTTCGTTTTCCCTCCTCATCCCCCTCCTCACAGGCGGTTTCCAGATTATCCAAATATTCCCAGGATATTCCTTTCGGATCATTTTCCTCCCACATATACAGCTCGCCCGAAGTTTTGCCCTTTTGTATCCCGACCACGCTGTCTTCTCCGGGGGAAAGAAAAAATCCCAGATATCTTCCCTCCCAGTGAAGAAGCTCCAATGGACGCAGATAACCGCTGGTGACCAACAGGTCTGCCATGTGCCGATAAATGTCCCGGATAGGAACGGGAAGTTTTGCATGGAGCCGCTTCTCTGCCGCCAGGATTTCCTCCTCCGAATAGCAGTTCCATTTTTTCAGGTCGTCCATAAGCTTCGGGCTGATGAACTGTCTTAATATCTTTAGTTCCTTTTCGATTGCGTACATAGTTTCACCTTTTAAACAGGCCCGCCGCCTGCATTTCCTTTTCTTTTTCTTCCATCCGTTCCCGCCCCTGCCCATTCCAGGACCAGAACAGCATCCCGGTCTTTTCTTCCACCTGTTCAGCAAAGGAATAGGGAACCGGCTCCTTAGTAATCAGCCCATATTTCTGCTGGGCGCTGAAAGATAAAACCAGCAAGTTCTTCTCTGGATTCGTATAAGCATAAACCACATAATCCTCCGGCCCTACATTCTTTCCGAATATGTCCACCCTTAGAAGCTCCGCCTTTAACGAAATGGGAACCAGCCACTCCTCCATTCTTTGACGGACTTTCCGCAATTCGTCCAGTTTCTTTGGCAGGGAGCAGCCGATATAAAAAGGAGACAGTTTCTCTGTCATCCGGGTCTGATGCAACTCCCACCAATCCCTCATTACCTTATCCAGCACATGTTGGATAATAACGATATCCCAATAAAAGCATTGTTTCGAGAAATACTGATTACGTGCGCTGTTTCTTATCACCTCTGATTTTGGCTTTTTCTCCTGCTCTTCGCCGTATATGTTAACCTCGCTTCGCCTCCACTCATAAACCGAAGCATAGGGGTCTTTTCGGTAAATCCCCAACCCCCGATTGGTTCTTTCCATAGCCTCCACCAGCAGATACCCGCCGCTCCAGTGGAGTTCCTCCGGACGGCAGAAATAGGTGTCCTTCTTTTCACATGCATAGTCGCCCAGCACTAGGTAAAGCTCTCTTAGCGGCTGTGGCAACTTATAGTTCAGCCGTTGCTCCACTGCATTGATTTCTTCCTCTGTGTAGATCTTGCCTGCCTCCAGTTTGGGCTGCCAGCAAAACTCCCTGATCAGTTCCAGTTCCTCACGGATGGAGTACAGCGGGCGTACTTCAAATTTTGGTTTTTCTTTTTTTAAAAACATAAGCCGGTTCTCCTTCGCCTGCTTTTGAGATCACGAATCAAATTTCTAACAGCTTTGCAGCATATTCCTCCGGAAGAATCGTATACTGGCGATATTCTTCCCGCAGAGCCGGATACTGCTTTGGCACAGCAGACAATGCGGCTTTCAACCCGTTTTGAATACGCTCTATAACCTGCCGGAATAGCGGTGTCTGGGAAATTTGTTCCCATGCGTTCATCACATCTGCTGCTTTACTCTCTGAGAGTGGCATACCGATAAGCTCAATGCCGGCATCCGCCAACATATTCAGCATTTCATCCATTTCAGAAAAATCGATTTCCTGTTCGTATTCCTCAAATTCTTCAAAATCCAGCCGCCCGCCACAGGTGGCAACCACTTCCATCAAAAGAGTAGAAAGCCATGTGAGTATCTGCCATTCACAGGTTTTTCCCCAGGGGATATCTACGAAGTTCCTGGAAAATTCTGCCTGTGCCTCAGTTATTTCTTCCCCCACATTATAATCAAGGGCAGCGGCATAAAGGTTATTGGCAAAGTCCTGAAAATCGGAGACTTCTTTCTTTCCCTCCAGATAATCCCAAAGAGGATCCATCGCCTTCTGAAGAATAACCGGAACCGTCCTGCTTTCTTTTCATCCTGAAAGTAAAAATACCATGCGGCAGGAGATGAGGGATAAACTATGTTCGTCTTTGAATTTTGAAGTTCTTCCCATCGAAACTCCCGCCGGTCTTTACGGGACAGGGCAAAAATGATTTTTTTATCGTCAATTACTCCTTGTGATTCCCTTGATGTTTATGCCAGCTTCTGGCAGTCTCCATCAATCATTCCGTTTACATTACACCGTGGGACAAAACTTCAAACTCAATCTTATCATCCAGCAAGGCAATTTCCGCAACCAGGTCAAGGCTCATATAATCTTCTTCCTGTCCGCTTTCCATTCCGGTCAGCCCAACCTGGATAAATATGTTATAATACCTTGTGATCTCATCGCTGTCCAAGGGGAGATAGTTTTCCTGTCGTTCATTTCCTTTATAGCTTACATTTCTATATTGTCCGTTTTTGATGTGGTAAGGACGATGATGATTGTCCCGGTAAGCGAAACCGTATCTCTCATACACAACATAATAATTCCCCGTAAAATAACGGATGTCGGGGAAACAGCCAACCTCCGAGGAAAGGTCTTCACTGGTTTCGTCAAGATAGTTCCTGAATATGATCTCTTCAATCTGCTCCAGCATTTCCTTATGCCTCCCTGCAAGGAGCTGATATGCCTCTTGTGGAAAACCATCATCAATAGAAATCCGGGGCTTTATCTTCAATTCAAAATTCGCATAGTCATTATCAACATTTTCTTTTTCAAAGACAATCAAGTTTGGTTTTTTTACTTCCTTTTTCTTTTTAAACTTATCAAAAATTCCCATCATTGAACCCCCATGGTTTTTCATATTTGTCACGGCTCCATAGCCTTTATACTTGTATAATAATCACCAGTGTCAACGCCATGATACCGGCCTTGCAGACCATATCTTAGGATTAAGATTTCAGGATACAGGTCAGTCATTATCCCAGGAAACACTAAATCCGGTAATTTCAAAAAACGGCATATAAAAATGGAAGTGTCCGTCATGGGTGTCAATGTTCCAGCCTCCTTTGAGAGCAATCATCGGTCCCCATAGGCATTTATATGTTCCAGGCAAATTGATGGAGCACCGCCTTCTTGTCAAGCTCTTTTTCTAAAAAATATATTGTAATTATAGAAGAAATCTGCTGTTCTCGCAAGGGGGAGGGATTTTCCGATTTGTAAAGCATTAAAACGATATACCGTCCATCTTGTGATGATTTCATGCCGAACGGATTTTTCCTTGTTTCTGGCTGCATAAACTTCTCAGATTCCCTCTGTAACAGATACCAGCTGCGGATATATTCCAAAACCGTTACCTGCAGCAGATTCTTAACTTCCTGATCTTCACTTGCGGCCATGTCCTCTAAAAAAGCAAAGACCTTTTTTATCTTGACGTTATCCTGGCGCTCTCTCACCAGCAGACGACCAATGTAATCACAGAAGCATCGGTCAAAACAAATCGTCTGCCCCCTGGTTTCCTGGTCCTGAAATGTATCCTGAATCCATGCCAGCTCTTCTGCATAAAGCCTGCTGATCTCTGGAAATTCCTTCAATAAATCATTCACTATTTCAGAATAAGAGTACATATCCTTTACCTCTTCATTTTGTTCCAACGTTCCGGACAGGATAAACGTTTAAGCTGTCCGAACAAAATCCGATCAGCGTGTCTACATTTCTGGCTGTTGCATTTTTCCAGACCTGCTATCACTTCCTCCAATTCTCCATCTGTAAGAAAAGTTTCATCAAGATTCCATTCATTTATGACTCCGCTCAAAACAGCAAATTTATAAGGATTTCCTGATATCATAGTCACCTCCGCCCAAAATGTTTATAAAATCCCAGATTACATCTTTATCCCATAGGATGCCAGATACCCCTTTAATCTCTCCATATCCTCCAGGCAGGAATCCACCTTTGCCAGCGTTTTGAACTCCCTGTCATACAGCACGATCCAGCCCGGACTTCCGGAAACAGAGGACACATCCCTCACAGAAAACGCCGCAGCCTTCCCGAATCGGGAGACCACCCGCATCTGTTCCCCGTCTACTTCCACCCCGGTTACCTTTCCCATTCGTATATAAACAATACCCATCCCCATCACAGCCAGTTCCAGAAAAACAATGGCCGTCCGTTCTGCCATGGTCAGCGCAGAGAAGTCAAGTGCCGGGAAAAGAGCCGCCCCGATCAACAAGAGGAACCACCCAATGCCCGTAAATCCAATCCGGGCAGAGCGTTTCAGACGGAGGGTAAACTGTTGTTGAAGAATAGAAGACTTCACTGCTTCCGGCTCAGGGCCAGCCTCAGCCGCGAAACGCCAGCTGTCGGGCACACCCACTATGGGAACCTCCCTCTGGAGCAGCCAGAGGAACATCAGGTCTGCGTGTTCCATGCTGCCCGCAAACTTAGCCAGTACCTGATAGTCCCTGCCATAGAGTACATTACACCCATTCCCTGGTCCCAGCACCACACCGGCGATATCACGGACAGAAAACTCATGGTCTTTCCGGAGCCTCCTCCTCCACCGGATGATGCTACCCTCCACGATGATCCGGCTCCCCGGCGCAAAACGGCTGTGTACGGCAAAGCACGCCGGCGGGTTGACAGCGGGAAGTTTTTCCGGGAGCAGGTTGTAGGAATACCCGTTCCCCCCGGCGTATGCGACATGCCAGGGGCCTCTTTTCCAATCCGCATAAGCCAGCAGACTTCTTCTGGTAAAGAAAAATCCGATTATCCCCAAACCGGCACACAAGAGCAGCAGCTCCCAGATCTTCCCCCACAGCCTGCCCCAATCCGCTGCGGTGAATGGGGCAGGAGAAACGAAAACGGGCAGAAGAGCCAGCAGCACTACCCAGAGGACGCTGGCCGATACCGTACAGATTCCTACGGTGACATAGGCGGCAGTTTTAGAACGCCGCCCATGGAACAGACGGTAGAACCACCCGATCACCAGCCCCGCAAAAAGCTGGAGCATGGTACTGAAACTTCCCATCCGGCACAGGGCGCATAACAGCATCACCAGGATGCAGACAATCATCCCGGTGACACTCCCTAAAATGCCCCGCAGGATGCTCCCCTGTAATTCAGGACTGATCTCATTGTGAGATGTATTGTAATCGTTTGACATATGACGGCCCCCCTTAGTTATCCTGCCAGTATACGATGGAAATGCCTGTGTTGTCCCGCCCCCAGGTACAGTATCCTTTGTATGCCTCGTCCTCATATTCCGGATCTTCTCCAGGGTACAGCGCGGGAAAAACGGAAGAGGCCCGGCCACGCCCGGAAACTTTATAAAAGCGGTGAGAAAGTATCCGCTGCTCCTCCTGCCGTACCTCTTTGGGCTGTAAAAACTTTATTAACCGATAAACCAGATAAAGAAAAACAATTTCCGTTTCCACTTCCGAAAGGGCTTTCTGCAAATTATCCCAATTCCTTTTTCAGCGCTGCTATCCATTCTTCGATTGCCTGTACCAGCAAAAACTGTTGATGTAAAACAGCCATACCCGTGGCGGGAATATGGGGAGCGTTTTCTTTCATAGAAATATTCTCCTCAAGATAAGATTTCAACACATTGATATTGCTTTCAATGTGATCCAGACATTCCCTCTGCTGCTCCTTCGCCATGCTTTCTAAGTTTACGATAACAGCATTAAAATCCAAAAATAGATTGATCGGTTTGCAGGATATTTCGATCATCAGCTTTTCAAATTCCTCATTTCCTGCATCCGTCAAGGAATATACCGCCTTTTCGGGCATTTTTCCCTCTTTCTCCGTGCGGCTTGTGATAAGCCCCTTTTCTTCCAACTGGATCACCTTTTTATAGATGGATGGTGTGCTGATTTTTACCCATTTTGAGATGTTGCGGTATTCCACCAGTTTCTGAATATCGTATGCACTCATGGATTCCCGCTTCAACATTCCCAATACAATCAAGTCAATGGTCGCCATTTAAAATCCCTCCTTTTTCTATTGACAGATACTATAAATTATAGTATTATAATTTCCGCAACGCAATTACTATATTTTATAGTAGTGTAAATAATACTGTTTATCAAGAGAAAGGAGTTCACAATGAACAGTCAACGTAAAAAAATGGAGCTGCTAGGCAGCGCGTCCATCCCAAAAGCTCTTTTATCAATGGGTATTCCAACCATGATAGGTATGTTGGTAAATGCTTTCTACAATCTTGTTGACGCATATTTCGTCGGCGGATTAGGAGAGAGCCAGATGGGGGCAATCTCCGTGGTCTATCCACTGGGACAGGTCGTTGTCGGTCTTGGCCTGCTGTTCGGCAACGGTGCGGCTTCTTATATTTCCCGATTATTAGGTCGTGGGGATAAGGAAAATGCGGATAAAGTGGCAAGTACCGCTTTATACAGCAGCGTATCCGTGGGAGCAGTTATCATTATCATTTCTATGGTGTTCCTGCATCCCATACTGAAGCTCTTAGGCGCAA
>CAJUFP010000126.1 GCA_910585645.1 uncultured Hungatella sp.
CCGACGATGGAGGAGGAGATACGCGCGCTGAACCAGCATGTGGAGAAGCTGCCAATCATGGAGGAAGAGATCCATACGCTGAATCAACATGTGGAGAAACTGCCAACCATGGAGGAGGAGATACGCGCGCTGAACCAGCATGTGGAGAAACTGCCAACCATGGAGGAAGAGATACGCGCGCTGAATCAGCATGCGGAGAAACTGCCGTCTATGGAACATGAGATCTGCGCGTTAAGGGAGGAGATTCACGGCTTAAAGCTGCATATCGAGAACGAGACAGATAAAAATATAAAACTGCTGGCGGAGAACTATGTGCCGGCAGCCAGGCGGTATGAGGAAGCCATACCAAAGCTGGAAATCATAGAATCAGACATTGACATCATGAAAAAAGTAATTACGGAACACAGCAAAAAGCTGCGCGCGTTAGCATAAAGGCCATGCGCAGGGGATAGATAGAGTCGCCGTGGAGATTATAGTTTCAGAATCTTCACGGCGTTTTTTCATCTTAAGTTCTAATTATTGAGGATTTTCAGTACAAAAAGTAAGGTGTTTTTCTTAGAGATGGTGTGATAGTATGAGGAAGTAAAAACACAGATCATAATGAAAAAAGCGAGGTATAAAAGACATGAAATTTCATAATGGCTGCTGGCTGTTAAAAGAGGGGTACGGAAGTTTTTCTCCTCAGCAGGTATATGAGATCCGCAAAAGCGAATATGAGGTGCAGCTTTGCGCGCCTACGAGAAAGATACTGAAAAAAGGAGATACCCTGGATGGGATCAACCTGACGATACGCGTCACCGCGCCGATGCCGGAGATGATCCGGGTAAAGGTGATCCACCACAAAGGCGTTCAAAGAAAAGAGCCGGAGTTTGCCTTAAACCTTCCCGGGTCCGGCCCCCTTAAGGTGGAAGAGGAGGGAAATCTTTTAAAGGTCGCAAGCGGCCATCTGGCCCTGGTTATTGACAAAGAGGACTGGTCTATGAGGTATGAGCGGGACGGGAAGCTTTTGAGCAAAAGCGGAAAAGGGGATCTGGCCTACATAAAGACCAACTGGACCGGGATGCCCTATGATGTGGGGAAAGAAGATGAAGCTTACATGCGTCAGCAGATGGGGCTCTCTGTGGGGGAGCTGATCTATGGACTGGGAGAGAGGTTTACCCCGTTTGTAAAAAACGGGCAGTCTGTTTCCATCTGGAATGAGGACGGAGGCACCAGCACGGAGCAGTCTTATAAAAATATTCCCTTCTACCTGTCCAACCGGGGATACGGGGTGTTTGTCAATCATCCCGAACGGGTGGAGTTTGAGATCGGCACAGAGCAGGTGGCAAAGGCTGCGTTCAGCGTACAGGGAGAAAGCCTGGACTATTTCTTTATAAACGGCCCGTCTATGAAGGAGGTGCTGAAGCGGTACACGGATCTGACAGGAAAGCCGGCCAGGCTGGCTCCATGGACTTACGGACTGTGGCTGTCCACCTCATTTACCACGGATTATGACGAAAAGACGATTATGAGTTTTATTAACGGTATGGAGGAGCGGGGGATCCCTCTCAGCGTGTTCCATTTTGACTGCTGTTGGATGAGGGAATATCACTGGACAGACTTTGTGTGGGATGAGAGAGTATTTCCGGACCCGGAGGGGATGCTTCGGCGGATCAAGGAGAAAGGCATCCGGATCTGTGTGTGGATCAACCCCTATATTGGCCAGGAGTCCGTGCTGTTTGATGAGGGAATGGAAAAGGGATACTTTCTTAAGAAAGAAAACGGGGATGTGTGGCAGTGGGATATGTGGCAGTCAGGTCTGGCCATCGTGGATTTTACAAACCCGGACGCTGTGAAATGGTATCAGGGGAAACTGGACATGCTGATAGACATGGGCGTGGACTGCTTTAAGACCGACTTCGGGGAGAGGATTCCCACCAATGTGGTCTACCACGATAAATCCGATCCGCAAAAGATGCACAATTATTACACGTACCTTTACAATCAGGCGGTCTATGAGGTGCTTGAGAGGAGAAAAGGCGTGGAGGAGGCCGTATTATTTGCCCGGTCGGCCACGGCGGGAGGACAGAAATTCCCGGTTCACTGGGGCGGGGACTGCTGGTCTGACTATGAATCCATGGAGGAGAGCCTGCGGGGCGGGCTTTCCCTGACAAGCAGCGGATTCGGGTACTGGAGCCATGATATCGGCGGTTTTGAGAGTCAGTCTACGCCGGACGTGTACAAAAGGTGGGCGGCATTTGGACTGCTCTCTACCCACAGCCGCCTTCACGGGAGCACCTCCTACCGGGTGCCCTGGGTCTATGACGACGAGGCGGTCAGTGTAGTCCGGTTCTTTACCCTTTTAAAGCTGCAGCTTCTTCCCTATCTGTACGCAAAAGGAGTGGAGACTTCGATTACGGGAATCCCCATGATGCGGAGCATGGCCCTGGAATTTGAGGAGGACAGAAATTGCGGGTATCTGGATAAGCAGTATATGCTGGGAGATAAGCTTTTAGTGGCTCCGGTATTTAATGAGGAAGGCATGGCAGAGTATTATCTGCCTGGGGGGACCTGGACCAACTACTTTACAGGGGAGGAGATTTGTGGAGGCCTTTGGAGAAAAGAACATCAGGGGTATGACGCTATTCCTCTGTGGGTAAGGGAGGGGAGCGTGATTCCCACGGCCCCAGGCTGCAAGAGGGCAGATTACGGGTTTTTGGAGTGTCTGGAGTGGCGGGTTTATCCGAAAAATGACGGAACGGACGTTACCAAAGGTCAGGGATGGCAGAAAGACGGGGACTTTGATTCCCAGGGAACGGTGTACAAAAACGGAGTGCGGGAGGCGCTTCTTACGGTGCAAAAGCGGGGGGATATGGTAAGAATCAGCTTTGACAGAGGAAAGGATCAGGAGAGCAGGCCTGTAAGGATCCGTCTCGTAAACTGGGGAGGGCCATTGGAAACAGAGCGGGAAGACAAAGAAGCAGCCTTTGAGCTGGCTGGCAGGGATGTTATCGTAACGCTGACCGGAGAGCGGAAGAGCATAGATTGCAGGATCAGATAGGGAGGTGTGAGGTTTGGCGGATATTAAACAAGAGCTTTGGCAGAAAGCCAGGAATCTGACAAAGAAATTGACTCTTGACGAGAAACTTGGAATGATACACGGCGCGGAGCTTTTCAGGACAAAAGGGGTGGAGCGGCTGAATATCCCGCCGCTTACCATGTCCGATGGGCCTATGGGAGTGCGGCAGGATTTTCAGCCGGACAAATGGATAGCCATAGGCAATACGGACGATTACGTGACCTATCTGCCCTGCAACAGCGCTTTGGCCGCCACCTGGAACCGAAAGCTGGCAGAGGAGGAAGGGAGCGTTCTGGGAGCAGAGGCCAGAGGGCGGGGGAAAGATATCATCCTGGGACCGGGCATCAACCTGAAAAGAAGTCCTTTGTGCGGCCGGAATTTCGAGTATTTCAGCGAGGATCCCTTTCTCACAGGGGAGATGGCCATTCCCTTTGTCCAGGGGGTCCAGAGATGGGATGTGGCGGCCTGCGTAAAACACATGGCGGTGAACAATCAGGAGACGGAGCGGCTGTGGATGGAGGTGGAGATCGATGATCAGGTCTTGAGAGATCTCTATCTCCCGGCCTTCCATGAAGCGCTGATAAAAGGCGGGGCATACTCGGTCATGGGAGCCTACAATAAACTTTACGGGGAGCATTGCTGTGAGAGCCAGTATCTGTTAAATGAGATTTTGGATAAAGAGTGGGGCTATGACGGCGTGGTAGTCTCTGACTGGGGCGGTGTCCATGACACTCAGGCAGCCGCCAATTCCCGGTTGGATCTGGAGATGTCGGTTACCAGCGATTTTGATGAATACTGTCTGGCTTTGCCTCTTAAAAGAGCCATTGAGGAGGGGAGGGTCAGCCAGGAGCGGGTGGATGAAAAGGTGACCAGGATCTTGATGCTGATGACGCGGCTCCATATGATGGACGGCGACAGAAAGACCGGGGCTTACAATACGGAGGAACACAGGAGGACAGCCCTGAACGTGGCCAGGGAGTCTGTGGTGCTCTTAAAGAACGACAAAGGCAGACTTCCGCTGCCGTCCCGGGGAATAAAAAAGGTGCTGGTGGTGGGGGACAACGGAAACCGCGTTCATTCAAATGGCGGGGGAAGCGCGGAGATCAAGGCGTTGTATGAGATCACGCCCTTGATGGGGATCCGAAAGCTGTTAGGCGGCAATGTGAAGGTGGACTATGTGAAAGGCTACGACTCCGGATCTAAGAAGGAGGATTCGGAAGTAAACTGGCAGGAATCCAGTCTTCAGGACGGAGGCAAAGGCACAAACATGGGATCATGTCCGGGGCAGAGCCGGGAGTTGGAAATGATGCAGGAGGCTTTGCGGAGGGAAGCTCTGGAGATGGCTGCCGGATATGATCAGGTTATCTTTGTGGGCGGCTTAAACCATGACCAGGACTGTGAGGGCAATGACAGGGCGGATATGAGGCTTCCTTATGGGCAGGACCGTCTGATAAAGGAGCTGCTTTTGGCCAGGCCGGACACAGTGGTGGTTATGGAAGCCGGAAGCCCTGTGGAGATGGAAGAGTGGATCGGCATGGCCGACAGCCTGGTGTGGGCCTGGTATGGAGGAATGGAAGGAGGAACCGCCCTGGCGGAGGTGCTATACGGCCAGGTAAATCCGTCCGGGCATTTGCCGGAAAGCTTCTATAAGACGCACAAAGATTGTTCGGCCCACTGTGTGGGAGAGTTTGGAAACAAGGATTTTGTGAAGTACAGGGAGGGAATGTATGTAGGTTACCGCTATCTGGACGCGTACCATATAGAACCTCGGTTCTGCTTTGGACACGGGCTGTCCTACACCACCTTTTCCTACCATGGAGGGAGGGTTGTAACCGAGGGGGAGGATACCTTTTTGTCCTGCCTTGTCACCAACACCGGAAGCCGCAAAGGGGCGGAGGTGGTACAGGTGTATGTGCGCCCTGTTGGGGAAGAGGAGGGGGCCAGTGGGCTTTTCCAGGAATTGAGAGGGTTTGAAAAGGTATTTTTGAAACCAGGGGAAACCCAGATGGTGTTTGTGAAATTGCAGGGAGATTTGGAAGGAGCGAGGATCGCGGTGGGATCTTCCTCCAGGGATATCCGCATTTTGCTGTAATGGGAGGATGATGTGGAGGCAGAGCCGGGAAGGTTTCAGCAGGATCGTCATAATCCCTGTCAGAGGACTTCAAAAAGGCCGGTAACCGCCGACGCTGACAGTCCCCCGCTGTTTTGGATACAGCGGGGGACTTTTGTTGGAAATCTTTTCTACCCTTTCACAAACTGCTTATCAAACTCCGGATTGAAATAATAAAAGTTCTTCTCATCCAGCTTATCTTTGATCTTTTCCATGGCCTCCCCGAACCTCTGGAAATGGACGACCTCCCTGGCCCGCAGAAACTTGAGAGGAGTTCGCACTTCCGCGTCGTCGATGACGCGGATCAGGTTGTCATAGGTGGTGCGGGCCTTCTGTTCCGCCGCCAGATCCTCCATCAGGTCCGTGACGGCGTCGCCTTTGGACTGGAATTCGCAGGCGTTGAAGGGAACGCCGGCAGCGGCGGTGGGCCACAGGGCCGAGGTGTGGTCCACATAGTAGGCGTCAAAACCGCAGGCTTTGGCTTCCTCCGCTTTCATATTTTTCGTCAGCTGGTAGATAATGGCGCATATCATCTCCAGGTGGGCCAGTTCCTCTGTTCCAATATCCGTCAAAAGCCCGCCTATCTCCTTGCATGGCATGGTGTATCTCTGGGAAAGATAACGCATGGAGGCTGCCAGCTCCCCGTCGGGGCCGCCGAACTGGCTGATGATCAGGGACGCGGTCTTGGGGCAGGTCTTTGTGATGTGGACCGGGAACTGAAGACGTTTCTCATAACTCCACATGGTTACACACCTCCTTTCGAAAACACAAGGGTACAGCAGTTGTTGGCGGCAGCGTCCCATGGAACGGGGCCGTCGCTCCAGGTCCAGTGTTTTCTCCCTGCATAGAGGGTGTCTGAGGCCGGGCTTCCGTTTGAGTCTAAGTCAACACAGTGGCAGGTGAGAGGCTCAAATTTGTCCGCGTAGGTTTTTAAAAGTGCCAACCGCTTTTGGTGATTTTGCTGGTAAAGATCCAAAGCTCTCTCCTCCAGCGGGTGGGTGTCCAGGTACAGGCGCAGATCGTCCAGGAAGAAGCTCACTTCCCCGATCTCCTTTAACAGGGTGTCTCTGTCATCCATTGGCCTCACCTCCTGTCACATAAAAAGGAAGATCCAGGCTTTGGAATATGGTTCCGGTTTTCAGGGCCTTGCAGGGATCATAAGGTTCCTCCCAGGGCTGTATGGGAACCGTGGTCATGGCCAGGGACAGCGGGCGGGCCGGGGCGGCGCCGGATCTGTCAGAGGAACAGCAACAGCTCATAAAACACACGCTCCTTTCATTTTCAAATTAAGATATCCACCATAGTATGTGTCTTTGGAGTACATTTCAATATGGAGGATTTCTGTTAGGGTTTCCAGATAATGATTGTCTGTGGAAATCTTTGCTGTGGGTTGGCTGCGGACAGGACATGACTATGATCGGGCAAAAACAGGATTGGCGTAAGTTACTGACATTGGGGATGATCTGTACAGTATGCATAAAAAACGGAGTATAAACCGGAAAATTGTATAAATTATGAAATATCTATTGACAAATCGTGAAATATATAATATCATAACAGTGCATATAACGTTATATAATATATTGTTTCAAGAAACCTTTGAATCATGAACCTGAAAACCTATAAAAGAAAGCGGAGGATTAGACGATTATGAAGCAAGAACACATGGACCAGATTGGCGTTGCAGTGAAGGCGGTTGCCGCGAAGAAGAACATCAACCATTTCTATTTCGTGGCCTGCGGCGGTTCCCAGGCGTTTATGATGCCTGCCCAGTATATGTTTGACCGGGAGATCGCCATCCCTGCCAGCATCTATTCGTCCAATGAGTTTGTACATAGAGCGCCAAAGGCCCTTGGCCCGGATTCCGTGGTCATCAGCTGTTCCCATTCCGGCAACACTCCGGAGACGGTAAAGGCTACAAAGATCGCGAGGGAGAAAGGCGCGACCACCATCGCCCTGTCCAACCTGGTGGATTCCCCTCTGTGGAAGGCCGCGGAGTATCCCATCCACTATGACTGGGGCAAGGAGGCGGATGCCAGCGATCTGAACAAGGCTGTTTTGTACTCCCTGATCTTTGGGATTCTCAACACGGTGGCTCCCTGCGACAAGTACGAGAAAGGCATTGCCTCTGTGGAGAACATCAATGAGGTTATCGAGAAGGCGAAGGCCCAGTACGCGGACACCGTAAAAGGGTGGGGAAAGAAATATAAGAGGGAGAAACTGATCTACACCATGGGCAGCGGCGCCTGCTACGGCGAGACCTACTCTTTTGCCATCTGCCTGCTGATGGAGATGCAGTGGATCCATTCCAGCTGTATCCACTCCGGAGAGTATTTCCACGGACCATTTGAGGTGACAGACTTTGACGTACCGTTTATCATCGTAAAGGGACTTGGGGCCACCAGGCCGCTGGATGAGAGGGCTTACAACTTCTGTCAGAAATATTCGGACAACATCATGCTGGTAGACTGCGAGACCTTTGATATGACCGGAATCGATGAAGAGGTGAGAGAGTATTTCGCTCCGCTGGTGGCCGGCGCGGTGCTTCGCTCCCTGGCAGACGCTTTTGCCTACGAGAGAGGCCATGACCTGGGCGTGCGCCGGTATATGTGGAAAATGGAATATTGATAGATCTGTAAACGGATAGGAGCGACGGGGTTCTGGCAAATATAATAGGGCTTGAATTCCGTCGTTTTTAGAACCGGAGATCCATGTTCCGGGAAATAAAAACAGCAAGAAGGAGGATTTGGAAATGAAGATGAAGAAAGTGGCAGCTTTTACATTGGCAGCGGTCATGGGATTGTCCCTGGCAGCGTGCTCAGGCGGCGACGCCGGCGGGACACAGGCGGCAGGCGGCGCGGAAGCCGGCGCAGGAGCCGGTGCGGGAGCCGGGGACGGTCAGACAGGCGGGGATCAGGTGGTTATCAATTTCTTCCACCGCTGGCCCAACGACCCGAAGAATTCTATGTTCAAGGAACTGATCGACCAGTATATGAAGGAAAATCCCAATGTGACCATTAACATGGACTGCATTTTAAATGATCAGTACAAGGAAAAGATCCGCATGGTTGTCAGCACTGACGAGGTGCCGGATATTTTCTCCTCCTGGTCAGGGACTTTTGCCCAGGAGATGATCGCTTCGGGCAATGTGGCGCCTCTCAATGAAATGTTTGAGTCGGACACGGAGTGGTCCGGCAAGATCGCCCAGGCCAGCGTGGACGGGTTTACCTTTGACGGACAGATCTACGGGGTGCCCTGGTCCCAGGACGGGAAAGTGTTCTGGTATAACAAGAAGATATTTGCGGACAATAACATCCAGGTTCCCACCACATGGAATGAGTTTATCGCGGTGCTGGATACGCTGAAGGCCGCTGGCTATGAGACTCCTCTGGTGGAGGGGCTGTCCGACAACTGGGCCATTCTTCACTACCTTGGGACCATGAACCAGAGAATGGTGGACCCGGAGGTTCTGGCAAAAGATTATGACGCTGCCACCGGCGAGTTCACGGACCCGGCCTATGTGGAGGTTTTAAAGAAATGGCAGCAGCTGACCACCTACATGGGGGACACCTGCGTGGCGATTGACCATGAGGCCGCGAGAAATAATTACTTCGCCACTGGCCAGGCCCCTATTATGTATCTGCAGCTGGCTGAGATCCCCCATGTGGAGAAGGTGATCTCTGAGGATTTTGAGTACGGATTCTTTAACTTTCCGGCGTTTGAAGAGGGAAAAGGGGATGTTAACGCCCTGACAGGGGCTCCGGAAGGGTTTATGATCAGCAACAAGGCCAAGTATCCCGAAGAGTGTCAGAAGTTTTTAAAATGGCTGGTGAGCAAGAACGGCGGCGAGGCTTTGACTACCCAGTGCGGGGATATCTCCAGTGTGGACGGCGCTGTGGATGAGACCAACGCTTTGCCATCCCAGCTGGAGGCCATGGATCTGATCAAGTCCGCGTCCACTTTGGCTCCGTGGTTTGA
The DNA here is from genome assembly GCA_910585645.1 of uncultured Hungatella sp. Lineage (GTDB taxonomy): Bacteria > Bacillota > Clostridia > Lachnospirales > Lachnospiraceae > UBA3402. The sequence continues at coordinate 9,147 of CAJUFP010000126.1, forward strand.
CAATGCCTGCGACGCGTCCGTCTACACCGTGTACGGACAGGGCGCCCAGGCCATCGCCACAGGCGACGAGACTCCGGAGAGCGTTATGAAACAGGTACAGGAAGCGGCGGCTTCTCTGCACTGACAGCGGATGACCGGGGATCTGGGGGCGCGGGTTATTTGATCAGCGGTCGGACGGAAGCTTTCCGGCGGGGAGCGGACGTGACAGATCTGACACACGACGATGGGCAGGGGGAGAGGGAGGAGAAGCTTCTCCCCCATTTGCAAAAAGATGGGATTGATTTAAGTGAAAAAGAAGAGAAATATGGAAGCCCTGGCCTTTACGGTCCCGGCTTTGGCGATATTGGGTGTGTTTGTGTTTTATCCTCTTGTGAGGAACGTTATCTACAGTTTTCAGTCCTTTACCTTGTCCTCCGTGACAAAGGAGTGGGTGGGGTTCAAAAATTATGCCACGCTTTTTTCAGACAAGATCATTCTGACCTGTCTGAAAAATAATATTTTGTACGCCCTCATATCCATTGTGATACAGGTGGGTTTCGGCCTGGTGCTGGCAGCGGTTCTGGAGGATGTGGCTTTTCGAAAGCTGGCGCCCACCCTGAGAAGTATCTATTTTATCCCCACAGTGATCTCCATGACTGTGGTGTGCCTGCTGTTTGACTTTATCTATGATCCCCAGATGGGCCTGCTCAACAGTTTTCTGGAGATGATCGGGCTTGAGGGGCTGACAAAGATCTGGCTGGGCAGCAAAAAGACGGCCATGTACGCGGTTATCGCCGTCTCCCAGTGGCAGAGCACCGGGTATGTGGCAATGCTGTTTATTGTGGCGATCCAGAAGATTCCCCATGACTTATATGAGGCGGCTGAGGTGGACGGCGCAAGTAAAATCAAACGGTTTTTTTATATTACGGTTCCCCAGGTGCGGCAGATGTTTTTTGTGACCATGATCCTGACGGTTTCTGGAGCGTTTACCGTGTTTAATGAGCCCTATATCCTCACAGGCGGCGGGCCTGGGACAGCGACCATGGTATTGTCCCTGCACATGTATCAGACAGGATTTGTGAAAAATAACATGGGCTACGCGTCCACCATTGCCATGCTGATCTTTGTCATCACGGCGATCCTGTCCTCAGTCCAGTTCTTCAGCTTTGGGGCGGAAAAGGAGGAGCGGTGATGAATAAGGGAAACATAAGAAAGCGGAGAGTCTACGGCGTGGGGGAGATCCTGTGGCTGTTGATCTTGTTTGTTCTGGCGGCCATGATCATTTACCCCCTGTTCTGGATCCTGATGTCCTCCTTTAAGGACTACCAGGGGATCTATGGGGATGTGTGGGGGCTTCCGTCGGTGTGGCACGTGGAGAACTACCTGACAGCCTGGAACAAGGGGATCTCCCAGTATTTCATCAACAGCGCCATCGTCACGGTGGCAACGATCATGGGCGTGGTGTTTACGGCCTCCTTTGCGGCCTTTGGCATTTGCCAGATGATGGGGCCTTTGGGGAACGCCATCTTTCTTCTGTGCATGTGCGGGCTGCTTCTGTCGCCTCAGGTGTGCCTTCTGCCTCTGTTTATGCTCCTTCGGACGTTAAAGCTTAAGAACACGCTGTTTGCCATGATCCTGCCTTACATCGCGTTTCGGCTGCCTGTGTCCATTATGATGATACGGTCCTTTTTTGTGGGGATCTCCAAGGAGTTGGAGGAGGCGGCCACCATTGACGGGGCGTCCCTGTTCCAGATCTACCAGAATATTTACCTGCCTCTGTCCAAGCCCATCTTGTCCACAGTGGTTATCATGACCGCCTATTATGGGTGGAATGAATTTATGTTTGCCACGATTTTTGTGGACAGTTCCAAGCTGCGGACCATCCCTGTGGGCCTTATGACGTTCCGGGACGGCCTGATGACGGAGTGGGGCGTGGTGCTGGCGGGAATGGTGATCGCCTGCGTGCCGATTATGACATTATTTTTGCTGATGCAGAAGAGCTTTGTCCGGGGAATGACCGCCGGCTCGGTGAAAGGATAAACGATGAGATTAATAGCCATTGGAGATAATGTGACGGACTGCTATGTTGACGAGGGCGTGTATTTTCCCGGGGGAAACGCGGTCAATGTGGCGGTGAACTGTAAGAAAAACGGGGCTGCCCGGGTGAATTATATAGGCGTGTTCGGCGATGACGACAGGGCGGACTATATTAAGGAATGCCTAAAAGAGGAGGGTGTGGAAATTCTGCGGTCCAGGAAGGTCTGCGCCCACACAGCTCAGCCCCGGGTGTACCTAAAAGACGGAGACCGGGTCTTTGGCCCTGGGCCAAGGGACAGCTGCCAGCACCTGTTTGCCATCAGGCTGGTAACAGAGGACATGGAACTGATCCGGGAGTTTGACATCTGCCACACCAGCTGTTATTCCAACTTAGAGTACGAGCTTCCCGCCCTGAGCCGGATCTGCCAGGTGTCCTTTGATTTCTCGGACAAGAGGGACGACGCCTACTTAGAGCGGGTCTGCCCCTACCTGGCCTTTGCCTTTTTCTCCGGCTCTGACCTGGAAAAAGAGCGGTGCCAGGATCTGCTAAAAAAGGCCTGGGGTCTGGGCGTAAAGGTAGCCGGCATTACCAGAGGCTCCAAAGGGGCCATATTCTATGACGGCAAAGATTTTTACCATCAGGGGATCAAGGAAACAGAGGTGGTGGATACCATGGGAGCCGGAGACAGCTTTATCGCCGGATTCCTGACAGCTTACGGGGATAAAAAGCCCATAGAAGAGGCTCTGGATTACGCCGCCGCGCGCTCAGCCCTGACCTGCACCGTGCGGGGCGGTTTCGGCCATCCCCATAAAGCATAAAAACAGTCCTCATACAAAAGTGTTTAACTCGTCCCAAGGACTTGCCAAGTTTGGATTGGAAGTTCCTTGGGATTTCTTTTATACTATTTTAGAAAAATCGTATGAAACATGGGGAGGCACGACCAGATAAGGTTCTTGCGATATCTGTGAGCAAGCGTCATCTAGTATAATTGAGTGAGCAAGGGGGCGAGGGTAGTCGTGATGCCAGTCAGAGAAGGGAAGGATGGTCCTGTCCGGGTTCAGATATGC
>CAJUFP010000127.1 GCA_910585645.1 uncultured Hungatella sp.
CTAAAGTATCATAGGTTTGTTGTGCAATTTTCCAAATTTGCTCATTTATAGTTAAATTCATGAAAAAAATAAAAGAATAAAATCACGTTTTTTGGAGATATTAGAATGTGATAACAGGAAAAGGAGGCCGTCTTATGAACAAAGCATTAGATATTGCGGCGCTGACGATCAGCATAATCGGCGCTATAAACTGGGGACTTATTGGTTTCTTTGATTTTAATCTGGTCGGTTTTGCTCTTGGGGCCGGCTGGATGTCCCGGATCATTTACGCAATCGTAGGGCTGTGCGGATTGTATCTGCTGACCTTTTACGGAAATGTGGGAAGGCGCGCTAACCCTCATTGACAGAGAGAAGAAAGGATCCTGCTGGAAACGGACCGTTTTGCGGTTTGACTTTCAGCAGGATGTTTCATCTGGTTCGGGGCGGACACTTACGCCTGTTGCGTTTTTGGGGACTGGTATAGCAGGTACATAAATCAGAGGATTTCTTTTCCCGCAATGTGCCCCGCGCCTTGGCCCTGTGTAAGGTTTCAGATGGTGATCAGCCGGATCTGACATTGGCTCAATTCATCAGCAGTCTCCTTTGAGATGGAGTCATCGGTGATCACGGTGCGGGGGTAGTCCTTTAAGTTCAGCGGGACCACCCCATGGCGGGCAAATTTTTCGCTCTCCGTCAGGATCACCATCTGTTCTGCCTGACGGGCCATGTCTCTTACGGCCTGGGCTCTCATCTGGTCCCGGTTTGTGAATCCGGTGCGTCTGGAATAGCCGTCCGTGCCGATGAAAAAGTACGTTACATAGAAATTTTCCACGCACTGGCGGATCATAGGGCCCACTAGAACCTGGGAATCCTGCTGGTAGATCCCACCCAGAAGTATGATCTGAAAATTGGATTTTCCGCGGATGTAATCAGCGATGAAAGCGCTGTTGGTGATAATGGTCAGGTCTTTTTTGGAAGCGGTCAGTTCTTCGGCCAGAAGGGCGCAGCAGCTTCCGCTTTCGATCATCAGCGTATCTCCGTCAGCGATCAGTTTGGCGGCGCGCCTGGCGATCTTTTGCTTGGCCTCATAATGGTAGGCAATGCGGCCCAAAAGGTTGTCCGCGCTCCTTAGGCAGGCGAATCCGTGTTCACGGACAATGATGCCCTGGCTTTCCAATTCATCCAGGTCCTTGCGCGCCGTGACCTGGGACACGCCCAGCTTTTGGGCAAGCTGGGACACTTCCATCTTTTTTTCTTCAGTTAGGAACTCTAATATCTGGTTTGCCCGCTTATGCATCTTCATGTTTATACCCCTGTCCGATTTTTGTTGATTTTACCATAAAGGATGTCTGTTTGCAAGAGGAAAACTTACAAATGAAATCAGATTCAGGCGTACTTTGTAACAGTTCAGATAGGCCTGCGCGTTTACCGCGCTGACCGTGTGAAAGCGTAATGGTAGCAGGCATCCGGCCCATCGCCAAAGGCGATTCTAATTGGCCGGATGCGTAACAGTTCAAGGGTCATCTGAACTGTTACCGTACTTTAAAAAAACGCGTTGATATCATGGTCCAGAAATATCTGCCGGTACTCCGTGAGGTCGTTTTCGTGGAGCGGCTGCACATGTTCGTAGGCGTATTTCTGACAGAGCCTGCGGTATTTGTTTTCTCCGAACTGATGGAACGGGAGAAGCTGGGCGGTCTTCGCCCCCGCAGAGCCCAGGAGAAAGGCCAGGCCCGCGGCGTCTTTAAGAGAATCATTAAAGCCCGGAATAACAGGGATGCGGGGCAGAACTTCAATGCCCCGGGCAATGGCCCACCTTAGATTGTCCGTGATCTGTTTGTTGGGGACTCCGGTTCCCTCACAATGGCGGGTGCTGTCGTAATGTTTTACATCAAACAGCAGAAGGTCAAACATGGGGGCAAGTCTTTGGAAGACTTCCGGTTTGGCGAATCCGGTGGTTTCTATGGCAACATGGATTTTGTGGCGTTTCAGTTCCAGAAGCAGCTCTTCTAAAAATTCCGGCTGGGCCATGGCCTCGCCGCCGGATATGGTGACGCCGCCTCCGGAAGTCTCATAGAAATCTTTATCCTGCAGGCACAGGCCCGCGATCTCCTGGACGGTTTTTTGTTCCCCCTCAAAGGTAAGGGCCTGGGCGGGGCAGGAGCGGACGCATCGGAGGCAGGCGGAGCATTTGCCCGGATCAACAAAAAGTCCTGATTCTGACAGGGTGATGGCCCCGTTGGGACAGCTGCGAACGCAGGTAAGACAGCGGGAGCATCGGCTCTGGTCATGGAGGATCTGGACCGCAGAGGACTGGGATTCCGGGTTTGCGCACCATTTACATGTTAAGGGGCAGCCTTTAAAGAAAACCGTGGTGCGGACTCCCGGGCCGTCGTTGGTGCTGAATTTTTGGATATTGAATATAGCGCCTTTGCCCATGGCGGGTGTTCTCCTTTCTTTTGGCAGGCCTGGTAAGGGGTGGAAGATCCAGGCGGTCAGGATCACTGGCCGCGATTTGGGCCTGCCAGGTGTCTGGGGCGATTATATCATATGGTTACGCAATTGTAAATGAAAAAATTATGAATGAAATCAAAATAATATTTTTTGAAATAATAATTGATTATATTTTGATGATATGGTATAGTGATGTTATAAACGAAAAGAAATAAATTTCCAACGCAAACAAAAAGGAGGGCCTTATGAAAAATGTGGAGCATTTTGGAGATCTTACGCCCAGGATGGAGGCGTTTCGGGAACAGGTGTTAAATAAAAAGCCTTATATCTGCGCCCAGAGGGCGATGCTGGCAACGGAAGCCTATGAAAAGCACAAGAACCAGCCGCCTGTTATGAAGCGGGCGCTGATGCTTAAGAATATTCTGGAAAAGATGTCCATCTTCATTGAGGACGAAACCCTGATCGTAGGGAACCAGGCGGCTTCCAACAGGGACGCGCCGATCTTTCCGGAGTATACTCTGGATTTTGTCATGGATGAGCTGGATACCTTTGAAAAGCGGGACGGGGATGTGTTCTACATTACAGAGGAGACGAAAGAGAATCTGCGCTCCATCGCGCCCTTTTGGGAGAATAATAATTTAAGGGCAAGAGGAGGGGCTTTGCTTCCGGATGAGGTCAGCGTATTTATGGAGACCGGATTTTTCGGCATGGAGGGAAAGCTGAATTCCGGGGACGCCCATCTGGCTGTGGATTACAGGACCGTGCTGGAAACAGGGCTTAAGGGGTATGAGGACAGGGTGAGAAAGATCCGGTCAGAGCTGGATCTTTGCGTGCCGGAGAACATTGACAAGAATTGTTTTTACAAGGCGGTGCTGATCGTCATCCAGGCGGTCAGGGATTTTGCCAGCCGTTTTGCCCTGTTGGCCAGGGAGAAGGCACGGGAAGCCGGCAGCGCGAGGAGAGAAGAACTGCTTGAAATCGCCAGGATCTGCGACAAGGTTCCCTATGAGCCGGCCCAGACCTTTCTGGAGGCGGCCCAGGCGGTCTGGTTCATCCAGCTGATCCTCCAGATCGAATCCAACGGCCATTCTCTGTCCTACGGACGGTTTGACCAGTATATGTATCCCTACTACAGGAGGGATCTGGAGAAAGGGGCCATTACCCCGGATGAGGCGGTGGAGATTCTCACCAACCTTTGGATCAAGACCATGACGATCAACAAGGTGAGAAGCCAGACTCACACCTTAAGCAGCGCCGGAAGCCCTATGTACCAGAATGTGACCGTAGGCGGCCAGACCCGGGATAAGAAGGACGCGGTCAATGAGCTGTCTTTTCTGGTGCTGCGCTCTGTTGCCCAGACCCGGCTTCCCCAGCCAAACCTGACGGTCCGCTATTTTAAAGGGATGTCAAAGGAATTTATGGATGAGGCCATTGAGGTGATGAAGCTTGGCACAGGGATGCCGGCCTTTAATTCGGATGAGGTGATCATTCCGTCTTTTGTGGAAAAAGGGGTGAAGGAGGAGGACGCCTACGATTATTCGGCCATCGGCTGCGTGGAAACAGCGGTGCCGGGCAAGTGGGGATACCGCTGCACAGGCATGAGCTATCTGAATTTCCCAAGGGTTTTGCTGATCACCATGAACAACGGCGTTGATCCCACCTCAGGCAGACGGTTTGTAACAGGGTACGGTGGGTTTCGTGACTTTAAGACCTACGATCAGCTTAAGGAGGCCCTTGAGAAGACCACGCGGGAGCTGACCCGCATGAGCGTCATCGTGGAAAATGCCATTGACCTGGCCATTGAGCGGGAGTGTCCGGATATTCTGTGCTCCGCCCTGACCCAGGACTGTATCGGGCGCGGCAAGACCCTGAAAGAGGGCGGCGCTGTCTATGATTTTATCTCCGGCCTTCAGGTGGGCATCGCCAACATGGCGGACAGCCTGGCAGCCATCAAGAAGCTGGTATACGAGGAGAAAAGGATCACTCAGGATCAGCTTATGGACGCGCTTAAGGATGATTTTACCAGCTTAGAGAACCAGAAGATCCGGCGGATGCTGATAGGCGACGCCCCCAAGTACGGCAATGACGACGACTATGTGGATCAGCTGGTGGTTGACGTGTACAACGTGTACCTTGACGAGATAGAGAAGTATCCCAACACCAGGTATGGGAGAGGGCCCATAGGCGGGATCCGATATGGGGGAACGTCCAGTATTTCCGCTAATGTGGGGCAGGGCATGGGAACCATGGCCACACCGGACGGGCGGCGGGCCCGTCAGCCTCTGGCGGAGGGGTGTTCCCCGGCCCATGCCATGGATCAAAGCGGCCCCACCGCGGTGTTTAAGTCCGTGTCAAAGCTGCCCACCCGCAAGATCACAGGAGGCGTTCTGCTGAACCAGAAGGTGACTCCCCAGCTGCTTTCCAGAAAGGAGAACAAGGAAAAGCTGGCCATGATCATCCGCACCTTTTTTGACCGGCTGGACGGGTATCATGTGCAGTACAATGTGGTTTCAAGGGAGACTCTTCTGGACGCTCAGGCCCATCCTGAGGATCACAGGGACCTGATCGTCCGGGTGGCCGGGTATTCCGCGTTTTTTAACGTGCTGTCAAAAGCCACCCAGGACGACATCATCGGGCGCACGGAGCAGACGCTGTAAGAAATGTTTGATATAAAATGACAAGGGAGGATATTGCGATGAAGTTATGTATTGATACTGCGGATACAGCACAGATCAGGCGTGTTTACCGGTATTTTCCGGTGGACGGCGTGTCCACCAACCCGTCGATCCTGGCAAAGACAGGGCGTAACCCTTACGAGGTCTTAAAGGAGATCCGCTCCATCATCGGCCAGGACGGGGAGCTGTTTGTGCAGGCCACGGCCAGGACGGCGCAGGATATGGAAAGGGAGGCCCGCCGCATTGTCGGGGAGCTGGGGGAGTCTACGCTGATCAAGATCCCCTGCGTGCCGGAAGGCTTTCAGGCCATGAAGATGCTCCGCAGGGAGGGTATCCGCTTTATCGGCACTGCCATCTACACCGCCATGCAGGGCTGGCTGGCGGCAAAGTGCGGCGCGGAATATGTGGCTCCCTATGTGAACCGCATTGACAATATGGGGTTTGACGGGGTTCAGGTGGCCAAAGACATCCATGACGCCATCATGGGCAGCGGCTATGACAGCGGGCTTCTGGCGGCAAGCTTTAAGAACAGCCAGCAGGTGCTGGAACTGGCCAAATACGGGGTAAAGGCGGTTACGGCGGCGCCGGATATCATCGAGGGGCTGGTGAAGAACGCGGCCATCGACGCGGCTATTGACGGGTTTACGGCGGATTTTGAGGGGCTGTGCGGAAAGGGGAAGACGATGGCGGATCTGTAGTTACGGTTCGTGACAGTTCAGAAAGGTCTGCGTGTTTACCGCGCTGATTGTACGAAAGCGCAATTGCGGTTTTTTTATCTCTATGGTATACTTTAACCATCGCAGGAGATCATTTAGAGGAGTGTATGGGAACGGGAAAACAGCTATGGAGATCAGAGTCAATGTAAAACACGTGGGAAAGCGGAAAAGGTCTGTGGAGCCGAGAACGTACCGTCTGTCCTCGGCCCCGTCCACGGTCAGGGAGCTGATCCTGGCAGTGGTGGAGGCGGGGGTGAGGGAATACAACGAGAGGCTGGAAAGGAAAGGGGCAGAGGAGCTGCTTGGCTGTCTTACAAGGCAGGAGATCCAGGAGAAGGCAGAGACGGGGAAAGTGTCTTTCGGGGCGCTCTACGGGGAGCGGAGGGCGGATGTAAGACAGGCCCAGGACAATGCCATTCAGTGCTTTGAGGACGGGATCTACCGGATCTTTCTGGATGACAGGCCTCTGGAGGGGCTGGATGAGGAGATCGGGGAGGCTGGGAAGGGGATCTTTACATTTGTAAGACTGACCATGCTTTCGGGAAGATTGTGGTGACGGCTGATGGAGAGAAGCGGATGGAAGTTCTGCTTCTCTTTTTGAGATCAGGATAGAAAGTTCCGGGTTATCCGGGTTAGGAGGGAGCATTATGGGAGAGTACGATGCAGGCACCAGGCTGGCGATTGACAGGAGGCGGAAAGAGGATCGGGAAAGGCGGATCCGGGGGCTTAGGGGGGAGGACCAATCTCTGGCCCTGGAGCTGACAGGATACCCGGGTGCGGGAGGAGCGCGTATCAGCCAGGCGGCGGCAGGATTTTACGGCTGGCGGCCCGGGGCGGCTGGCGGGATGACGCCTTCTAAGTGGTTTCGGGGCCGCGGGATTATGGAGGCTTTTGTGCCAGAGGAGTATCGGGAGTCCTTCCTCTATATGGTGGACAAGCTTAACCGTTTTCCGTTTTCCTGGGGGTGGAACCGTAGGACGGTGCGCACGGCGGATTACGGGCCGTCGGCAAGACAGGCATTCTACCTTCTGACGGCTTACGAGAATCTGGGTTTTTGCGGCGTGCCGGTGGAGGATTATATCTTAAGGCGGATGGATGAGGAGACGCTGGACTACATAGGCCACAGCTGGAATTTTGACAATGGGTTTAGTTACATCTACGCGGCGGAGATTGACAGGGGCAATGACAAGGTGATAGATGCCTTAAAGGAGCTTATTTTAAGCGAGAACAACACAGCGTATCTGGACAGGATGATGATACTGGGGATCATCCGCAGCGACAGTGAGGAACTTCACCGGCTGTTAGGTGATCTTCTTGTGGCGGCCAGGCTTCAGGAGGGGCTGCGGCAGAGCATCTGCGAGTCCATGGACCAGGGGACCAAGGAGGCGTTTTTAAGGCTTTTGAAGGTCATAGAGGACCATGACCTGCTCCGCTATTCTTCTGTAAAGAGGGCGGTGTGTACCTGGATCGGCATTTTTGACGAGAACCATGTGGACCGGGTCAGCGCAAAGCTTCTGGGCCTGATGGGGAGATGTCTGAGGGACAGAGGCGTCTGCATGGAGCAGTTTACCACCAATGACTCGGCAGCCATAAGCGTGGGCCTGTGGGCTCTGGGGTTTGAGGAGGCAGACCAGGCGGTGGAGGTGATGAACCGTCTTGTTGACTGCGGAACCAAAAATCAGAGACTGACCTGCGCCTACTATAACCAGACCTTGTTTGACGATTCCATCCGGATGAGGACAGCCAAGAAGGCGATCCTGGAGTACGGGGACGATCTGGAGCTTACGGCGGCTTTCCTGCCTGCCTTTTCTTCCCCCCTGGGGAGATGGGTGCGGGAGATCGTAAAAAAGATGGAGAAGCCGGACAAAGCAGAGGGGATGGGATTGAGTGTGACGGACTATTACCGGGACCGGAGAGAGGCCCTTGATCTGTATGAGAGATTTCAGCAGATCTATGAAAAGCTTCCGAAAAAGGGACTGGTGTTTGACCCCTGTATCTTCCCCTGGTACCGGGTGGAGCTTTCAAAGGCCCAGATTATTGAGCAGCTGGCGTTTTTGGCTTTTATCCTGGAGGATGAGGAGAAGATCACCTGGGCGGCGGCCCTTCTGGGGGAGATGTCAGGCCATTACGGCAGAAGCGACTATCTGACCCTGCTGCTTAGCCGTCCGGCCAACCGGGTTCAGAAGGAGCTTTTGATCGGGTATATGGGCCTTTCCCAGGAAAATGCCTCGTCAAAAGCCATTGCCCTGGTGAAGAAGCTTTCCCTGGAGCGGGAGGATTACCGCATGATGGAGGATATGCTGCGGTTTAAGCGCAGCCAGCTTAGAAGGGAACTTCTCGGGCTCCTTATGGGACAGGATGACGAGGGGATCAGGGAGTGTCTTGATCGGCTTTTGGGGGATAAAAAGGAGGAGAAGCGCAGCGCGGGGCTGGACATTCTTCTGCGGCTGTCAAAGGATAAGAAGAGGGCGGCCCTGTATGAGAGGGTGAAGCCTCTGGCCTTGTCAGTGGAGGATCCCACGGACAAGGAGAAGGTGCTTCTTAAGGAGATCCTGGGGGAGAAAAGGGTTGACGCGGCAGATGATATGGGGTTTGGCATCTACGATTATGACGGGGCGGAAAAGCTGCGGCCTGTAAAGGTCCGGGGGGACGCCATAGCCCGGTGCGTTGCCCTGCCGGAGAAGGTGATTATTGAGAAAATCAGGAAACTGGACCGGCTGATCCATGAGCATAGGGATGTGGAGTATCTGTCCGCTTCCGGGGAGAGGGAGCTGGTGGGCAATTCTTTCTGGCGGCTGAAGGATAAGCCTTCGGAACCTAAGCTGGAACATTACCCTCTGGAAAAGGAATTGAGGGCGTTTTATGAGGAGGAGATCGGGGATTACGGCGTCTTTGTCCAGATGGAAGCCAGAATGCTCCTTGGAAACAGCCAGGCCTACGAAAGCGGCGGGAGATTTTACAGGGCAGTCATGGGAAAAATGCCGTTTAAGCCGGAGCCGTTGACTGTGGAGTACCCAAAACAGCTCAATGAGATACGGGTGATTTACCGGATGGAGTTTATGGACCGGAAGCTTCTTTTAGAGGCGGGCATTGAGGCCATGGCGGCGCTGACGCCTCTGCTGAACCGGAAAAATATGATGGTCTCCTACCAATATAAGGACTGGCGGGGAAATATGGCTGACACCGAGACATGTATTTCTAATCTGCGGTTTTTCGACCGGTTTTTTGAGGGGCTTCGGTACTGGGAGACGGACGAGGAGTTTGAGCGGGCGTTTTTCGGGGCCTGGGGGCTGGAGCTTAAGTGCCGGGAGGACCGGGAAAGGGCCCAGTTTACCTCGGGAGGCAGGAATCCTATGTACCAGTGGGGAGCTTCCAACATGACTGCCATGGTCCCCTACTGGTTTTTGAAGGCGTACCACATGGGACTTGTGGGAAGGGATGTGCTGTACAAGGGGGTGTTAAACTATTTTCACAGAGGCTCTGCCTTGCAGGCTATCTGCCAGATGGAGAAGGGGGAGTACAAAAGGCTGGGGAACCGGCAGATCTGGAACCAGTTTTTTGGCAATGACATGGCCGGGCAGATTCTGGCTCGGGGGGAGGAGCTGATCGGGCCGGATACCTGGCGGGGCAGGCTGGCAAAGGAGTTGTATGACGCGATCATACCGGTATTTGTGGATATTGAGCTGCGGCGGGGCGAGGGGGAGACCAGGGTTACGTGGGATATGGCCGGAGTCTCCTATATCCGGGGGATTTCCTGGCTGATCCGCATCCTTATGGCCCTGGGAAAGGATCCTTTAAGCAGGGACGCTTACTACCACTGGTCCTACAATGCGGACCATTCCAGAAGGGGCGTGTTAAGCCGGCTTTTGAAGGTCTGTTATCCGGCTGACGGGGATGACGGGAAAGCGCTGGGACAGGCGCTGAGGGGGACAGACATTAAGGAGGAACGGCTGGTGGAGGTGGCCATGTACGCGCCCCAGTGGATCGACGCGATTCAGGAGTACCTGGGCTGGGCCGGGCTTAAGAGCGGGTGCTATTATTTTATGGCGCACATGAACGAGCAGTTTGACGACCAGAAAAAGGCGGTTATCACCAGATACACGCCTCTGTCTGAGGAGGAGCTGCAGGACGGCGCCTTTGATATTGACTGGTTTCGGGAGTGCTATGGGCTTTTGGGGGAGAAAAATTTTGCCAGTCTCTACAAAGCGGCCAAATATATTTCCGACGGCCAGAAGCACTCCAGGGCCAGGAAGTACGCGGACGCCGCCACAGGCAAGGTGAGCCTGGAGGCCCTTGGGCCGGAGATTAAGGCCAAGCGGAACAAGGACCTGCTTATGAGCTACGGGCTGGTTCCTTTTGGCCCGGAAAGGGAGTCGGATATGCTGGACCGGTATCAGTTTATCCAGAATTTTGCCAGGGAGGCAAAGCAGTTCGGAGCCCAGCGCCGGGCCAGCGAGACCAAGGCGGCTCAGATCGCCCTGGTAAACTTAAGCGTCCACGGAGGATTTTCCGACGTGACTAGGCTGACTCTCCGGATGGAGAGCCGGCTGGCCGGGGAATCTGCCGTCTATATGCAGTGGCGGCAGGTTAGTGATGTGGAGGCGTGCCTTCAGATAAACAGGGAGGGGAAAAGCGAGATTTTGTGCCGAAAGAACGGGAAGGCGCTGAAATCCATTCCGTCCCGGCTGGGCAAGGACCCCTATGTGGCAAAGCTTAAGGACTGCCACAAGGAGTTGAAGGACCAGTATGTCCGGGCAAAGAGGCTGATGGAGGAGTCCATGGAGACCGGAGCCTGGTTTACGGCGGCAGAGACTGCAGGGCTGATGGAGAACCCGGTGGTGGCGGCTCTGCTGCGTCCGCTGGTGTTTGTGTGCGGGGAGTTTATGGGGTTTGTGGATGTGACCAGAGGGACGGATGGGGTGTCTTTGGATGGGGTAGCAGGAGCGGTTGATGGGGTGTCTTTGGATGGGACAGCCGGAGTGGCGGATGGGTTGTCTTTGGCTGGAGCAGCAGGAGCGGCGGATGGGTTGTCTTTGGCAGGGGCAGCCGGAGTGGCGGACAGGGTGTCTGTGGGTGAGGCGGCAGGGAAAGAGGGGGATCGCCGTACCGTAACTCTGGTTTCCTGGGATAATGAGGTCCGGGTGCTGGCCGGGGATGAGAAGCTTCGCATCGCCCACCCCCTTGACATGTACCGGGCCGGGGTATGGCACCAGTATCAGCAATACCTGTTTGAGCGGCAGATCCGTCAGCCCTTTAAGCAGGTGTTCCGGGAGCTGTACGTGAAGCTTCCGGAGGAGCTGGGCCAGAGGTATTCCAGGATGTTCGCGGGCAATCAGATTCAGCCGCAAAAGACCGTTGGGTGCCTGAAAGGCAGGCGGTGGGCCGCGGACTATGAGGAGGGACTTCAGAAGGTCTACTATAAGGAAAATATTGTGGCCAGGATCTGTGCCATGGCGGACTGGTTTTCGCCAAGCGACGCGGAAGAGCCTACGCTGGAGTGGGTGGAATTTTCCGACAGGAAGACCTATGAGGTCTTGACCATAGAGAAAGTGCCGGACCTGATCTACAGCGAGGTCATGCGGGATGTGGATCTGGCGGTCAGCGTGGCCCACTGCGGCGGCGTAGACCCGGAGACCAGCCACTCCACCATCGAGATGCGGCGGGCTATTGTGGAGTTTAATCTGCCTCTGTTCGGCCTTAAAAACGTGACGCTGACAGACAGCCACGCGGTAATCCAGGGGAGCCGGGCAAGCTACACGGTCCACTTAGGAAGCGGCGTGATACACCAAAAGGGCGGGGCTATGCTGCACATCCTTCCGGTCCACAGCCAGAAGAGGGGAAAGCTGTTTTTGCCCTTTGTGGATGAGGACCCGAAAACAGCGGAGATCATGTCAAAGATCGTGCTGCTGGCGGAGGATAAAAAACTAAAGGATCCTTCGATCCTGGCGCAGATTATGTGATAGAGTGCTTGAAAAATTGTGGTTTCAAAGTGGGGAAAAGTATTCCGGGCGTTAAGGCCCGGAGTATTTTTTGGGGGAGACGGATGTGTGTATGGAAATTTAAGTATGGTTTTTTTCGGAGTTTTGGTTAGGAACTTAAGAACGATTTCTTGCGTAAAATGGCAAAATAATGAAATTGGTACAATTAAGTGAGCAAGGGCGGAGGTTGTCGTGAAGCCAGTCAGAGAAGGAGAGATGTCCCGTCCGGGTTCAGATATGCC
>CAJUFP010000128.1 GCA_910585645.1 uncultured Hungatella sp.
GCCTTTACCGGCCTTTTACCCCAATCACTTATCCAAACTCTTCATCGTGGGGAACAGCAGCACGTCCCGAATGGCCGGAGAGTTGGTGAACAGCATCACCAGCCGGTCAATGCCGTACCCGATTCCTCCCGTGGGGGGCATACCGATCTCCAGGGCGTTTAAGAAGTCCTCGTCCGTGGTGTTGGCCTCCTCGTCGCCGGCGGCCAGGGCGGCCTCCTGGGCTTTGAAGCGCTCCCTCTGGTCTATAGGGTCATTGAGCTCGGAGTAGGCGTTGCACATCTCTCTTCCGTAGATGAACAGCTCGAACCGCTCCACCAGCTCCGGTTTATCCGGCTTTCTCTTGGTCAGCGGAGACACCTCCACCGGGTGGTCCATGATAAAGGTAGGCTGGATCAGATGCTCCTCCACAAACTCCTCGAAGAACAGGTTGATGATGTCTCCCCGGACGTGACGGGCCTCATAGTGGACGCCCTTGTCGTCAGCCAGCTTTTTGGCTTCTTCTGTGGTCTTGATCTGGTCAAAGTCAATACCTGTGTATTTCTTGATGGCATCGATCATGGTGAGACGCTCAAAGGGCTTTCCAAGGTCAATCTCCACCTCCGCGTAGGGGATGGTGGTGGTGCGGCACACCTCCCGGGCAATGTGGCGGAACATGTTCTCTGTCAGATCCATCATGCCGTGGTAGTCCGTGTATGCCTGGTAAAGCTCCATAAGGGTAAATTCCGGGTTATGCCTGGTGTCCAGGCCCTCGTTGCGGAACACGCGTCCTATTTCGTAGACCTTCTCCATGCCGCCTACAATGAGCCGTTTCAGATACAACTCCAGGGAAATTCTCAGCTTTACATCCTCGTCCAGGGCGTTGTAGTGGGTCTCAAAGGGCCTGGCGGCAGCGCCGCCGGCGTTGCTTACCAGCATGGGGGTTTCCACCTCTAAAAATCCCAGGTCGTCCAAATAGCGGCGGATGCAGCTGATGATGCGGGAGCGCAGCACAAAGGTCTTTTTTACGTCCTCATTCATAATAAGGTCTGTGTACCTCTGGCGGTAGCGCATATCCGTGTTGGTCAGGCCGTGGTATTTCTCCGGAAGGACCTGGAGGCTCTTGGAGAGCAGGGTCACGGAGGTGGCGTGGATGGAGATCTCCCCGGTCTTGGTGGTAAACACGGTTCCTGTCAGACCGATGATATCTCCGATATCCAGTTTCCGGAATTCCTTGTAGGCCTCCTCACCGATGCTGTCTCTGGCCACATAGGACTGGATGTTGCCTTTTAGATCCTGAACATTACAGAAGGAGGCTTTGCCCATGACCCGCTTGGACATCATGCGGCCTGCCATGGATACCTCTTTTCCCTCCCACTGGCTGTAGTCTTCTTTTACGTCCGCGCTGTGTGCGGTTACGTCAAATTTTGTGATGCGGAAGGGGTCTTTGCCGGATTCCTGAAGCTGAGACAGCTTTTCCCGGCGTACTTTTAGTAACTGGTTAATGTCTTCCTGGGTCTGTGTCTGATTTTGCTGCTGCGCCACGTCGTTCACTCCTTTATCGTTTTAGGGCAGTCAGAGGGCCGGGCCGTCTGGCTGCCCCCGGTCTTTATTTATGAAACTCTCTGAATCTCCAGCACTCTGTACTGAATTACGCCAACCTGGGTCTCCACGTCCACCACGTCACCTACTTTTTTGCCCAAGAGGGCCTGGCCTACAGGGGATTCATTGGAAATCTTGTTCTGAAGGCTGTTGGCCTCTGTGGAGCCTACGATTTTGAACTCCATCTCCTCGTCCTCCTCGATCTCGTAGACCTTAACCTTGCAGCCGATATTTATCTTTTCCAGGTCGATCTCCTCTTCCACCACCACTTCCGCGTTCTTTAAGAGCTTTTCCAGCTCTTCGATCCGCAGCTCGATGTCCCGCTGTTCATCTTTGGCCGCGTCGTACTCCGCGTTCTCGGACAGATCGCCCTGCTCACGGGCTTCTTTGATCTTCTGGGCAACTTCTTTCCGCTTAACAACCTTTAGATTGTGAAGTTCGTCTTCGTATTGTTTCAACCCCGCATACGTCAGAATGTTTTTTTTCTCTGCCATAATCTAACCTCCCGCTATTTCCAAAAAATTATCAGGCAAATGGGATTTAAGCGGCCCACTGCCAGCCCGCCTCTTGCATTCAAGGTATTATATCCCAAAGAGTACGCATTGTCAAGAACCGGGGAACCGGGATTCCCGCCATTTTTTCGCGGGCTGCGGCAGTTTGGATAACCCTTGAACGGTTACCGTGATTTTCACCAGTTTTTTGTATCGTTTTTCTGGTAAATGACAGAAATTTATGGTAGAATAAATCTATTAGGGGGAGAAAGGAAGAAAAGATGCTGATTTCATTAAAGAAGAATGGCGCGGCGGCAGTTATAGATACAAAAGGGGCTCAGCTGCTTTCGCTGAAGGACAAAAACGGAAAGGAATATATGTGGCAGAGGGATCCAAAGTTCTGGGCCAGGACTTCCCCGGTCTTGTTTCCCGCCATCGGCAACAGCAGAGACGGGAAGACGATGTTTGACGGGGCGTGGTATGAGCTTCCCAAGCATGGGTTTGCCAAGGACATGGAGTTTGAGGCAGAGAAACGGGGGGAAGAGCAGGTGTCCCTGACTGTGGGGGACACGGAGGAAACGAGACGCCATTACCCTTACAGATTTGGCTTTACTATGGATTATAGATTGACAGATGACGGGATTGAGATCAGATACCAGGTGGAGAACCGGGATTCTAAGGACATGTATTATTGCCTGGGGGCTCATCCTGGGTTTGTATGTCCTATGGAGGAGGGGGAGCGGTTTGAGGATTATCGGCTCCGGTTTGAGCGGGAGGAAGACGCCTATGGGATCGTCTATGATCTAAAGGCCCTGGAGTTTGACAGAACAAGCAAAGGGTATCATCTGGACCACACCTCCGTCCTGCCCCTTGCGTACGGGCTGTTTGACAGCGACGCCATTTATTTTGAAGGATTAAAGTCAAAAAAGGTTTCTCTGGTCCACACAGATACGGGGAAAGGGGTGGAAGTTTCCTACGGGGATTTTGCCTCTGTGGCTTTCTGGACGCCCGGGGGAAAGGAAGCGCCGTTTCTGTGCGTTGAGCCGTGGAACGGTTCCGCCATCTGTTCGGACGAGGACGATGCATTTGCCCACAAGCATGACGTGCAGCGCCTTGGGCCGGGCGGGAAGAAAGATTATTGCCTGGGCATACGGATTCTGGCCTGAGGATCCGGCAGGGCGCAGGGGCGGACAGAGGCCGGGTTCACCGGAATTTCCGTAAACGAATAGGATAGATTGGGGAGTTTACTGTTTAGAACAATAAGGAGTCGGTTAATTATGAAAAAAGCAATGAATCAATCCAAATTGAATTTGATCTTAAATGGGATCGCCATTACAGCCCTGCTGCTGGTGGTGGTGCTTTTGTTTGTGTTCGGCGAGATAAACGGAAGGCTGACGGACGCCACGGAGGACAGGTTTAACCTGACCTATAATGCCAACCGGTTTATGAACGGTTCCGCTTACCTGACCAATGAGGTGCGGGCTTACGCTTCCACAGGCAACCAGGTACACTACGATAACTACTGGAATGAGATCAATAATTTAAAGAACCGGGACCTGGGCGTGGCGGCCATGCAGGAGATCGGGATCACCCCTGAGGAGCAGGCCATGATCGACGAGATGTCTTCCCTGTCCAACAACCTGGTGCCTCTGGAGGAGGGTGCCATGGAGCAGGTTCAGTCCGGGCAGATGGCAGAGGCTCTTGACTATGTGTACGGGTCTGACTATACCACGGTGACTGAGCACATTACAGGGATCAAGGAGCAGTTTCTGGATGAGCTGGATGTAAGGACCGGACAGGAGGTCAGGGCTTTGAGGATACAGGGGGATATCGTCCGGGGGATCATCTTCCTGGCGCTGATCCTGGTGGGGCTTGTGCAGGTTTACGTGATGCAGGTTACCAAGAAGCGCATCCTGAAACCTGTGATCGCGGTCAGAGACCAGATGGGGGAGATCTCCAGAGGGAACCTTTCCGCGGATTTTCCCCTGGAGCCGGATACTTCTGAGATCGGGATGCTGGTGGAGTCCATCCATGAGACCAAGAGAGAATTGAAGAAATATATTTCCGATATTGATTCCAAGCTGGCCCAGATGGCCCAGGGGAAGATGGATCTGTCCATTGGCAGCGATTACCGGGGCGAGTTCCAGCCGATCCAGAGAGCCATGAGCCAGATACTGGATTCTCTCAACAACGCGCTGTATCAGATCAACCAGACAGCCGGCCAGGTTTCCCAGGAGTCGGAGAAGATGGCCATGGATTCCCAGACTCTGTCCAACGGGGCGGTGCAGCAGGCTTCGGCGGTGCAGCAGCTTTCTGCCAGCATCCAGACTCTTTCGGACCAGGTCAGCAGCACTTCCGTGGACGCGGACAATGCCAGGGAGGCGTCTATGAACGCGGCGGCTCAGCTGGAGGCGTGCAATGAGAAGATGGCAGAACTGACTACGGCGATGAAAGATATTTCGGAAGCTTCCCAGCAGATAAGCGGGATTATCAAGACCATTGAGGATATTTCCTTCCAGACCAACATCCTGGCGCTGAACGCGGCCATCGAGGCGGCAAGGGCCGGAAGCGCGGGCAAGGGATTTGCGGTGGTGGCGGACGAGGTCCAGAGTCTGGCCAACAAAAGCTCCATTGCTGCCCAGGATATTACCAGGCTTATTAAGAATTCCATGAACCTGGTGGAGCACGGCACGGAGCTGTCGGCGGAGAGCACCCAGACCCTTGCGGTGGGAGTGGCAGGCGCCAGGAAATCCACGGAGTTGGTGGAGCGGATCGCCGTGTCCGCCGGGGAGCAGGCAGAGTCTCTGGCCCAGCTGACCATGGGCATGGACCAGATCTCCGGGGTGGTCCAGACCAACGCGTCCACAGCGGAGAAGTCCGCCGTATCGGCCCAGGAGCTGCGGAGCCAGTCCGAAGAGCTGACAGAGTCTGTTCAGAGGTTCAGGCTTCGGAGGTAGGAGCGGTGTCCCTGGCCCCGGACAGGGCTTCCCAGTCTGCTTTGGCGCAGCCGTTTTGGCTGTACCGGGCTTTTTCGTAGAGGGTGTGGAGGGCGGGACGGCTTAGGCCTACTGCCTGCTCCAGCTCTTCTGGGGACGCGGACACAGCGGGAGTTTGTTTCTTTTTGGAATAGCGGGAAAGGATTTCCCGGCGGTATAGGTGACGGATCTTTCTGTCATAGGACTGCCGGAGTCCTTTCTTCTTTTTTTGCTTTTTTGGGGCGGCTTTTGGGGAGCCGGTCAGGGACCAGGTGGGGGTCAGATAGATTTTTTCATCTCCGTCAAAGTGTCTGGGCTTTGTGATCCAGGCCCAGAGGCGGCCAAGGAGGCAGATCAGAGCCAGTATCATCAAAAGTCCAAGGGCAAGGGTTCCAACAGCCCGAAAGAGCCTGTCCAGCAGAAGGATCCAGGGGGGCGTGGGCTTTGCCTCCCCAAAGAGGGCGGACAGATCAGGGGCCTGGACCGGTTCCACTTCCATGTGAAGGGCAGGGTACACGGCTTTATCCAGGCTGGTTTTGGCTGCGAACCACCGGGCGATGATCTGCCACAGAGGGTTAAGGCAGAAGGCGGACAGAGGCAGGGCTCCAAGGGTCAGGATCAGAAAGATGGTCATGGAAAAGGAATTTACCAGGCTGATCTGTTTTTTTGGCAGATGATCCGTGTCCTTGAAATGGTCCAGGAACCAGTGGGCGGCGTGGAGATTCCAGTGGATGAAATAGGCCGGGGCAATGGCCAGGAAACTAAAGTACCCGGCCTGTTTCAGCGTCTGGGACAGGGCCTGGTTTTCAGAGCTCTCCAGGGCAATCCCCGCCAGGTAGGCACAGGCGGCGGCAATGCCAAGAAACACGTAGAAGCCGGAACGATTTTTTCCAAACCAAAAGTTAAGAAGCTTGCGAATAGTCATAAGGAACCTCCCATGGGAAAATGGATATATGGGAAGGGGCTCTAAAAGAGAGCTCCTGTCCGGGACGCATGGGGAGAATCCACTGGCAGCCAGGGCTTTGGCGGCAGAGATGGCCAAATGCCTGGGCCATGGATTCTCTCTGTTTTGGAGAGATAAGGATATAGACCATGGAACGGGCGACGTCAGGGGAGAGCGCCATGTCCTGGAGAAGGTGTTCCATGGAAGCGTGTCCCTTTTCCAAGGGCTGAATCCGGGCCAGAAATTCCATGACAGCCTGGCCGTGGCCGGGCCCTGCGCCGGCTTTAAGGCAGCCGGTCCCGTTGGTTTGGATGGATACAGGGATTCCTTCTTTTAGGAGGCCAAGGCTGTAGGTGGCGCAGAGGCGTATGGCTTCCTCGGTAAGGGATTCGTCTTTCCAGATCTTGTCAGAATCCATGTCCAGGAGAAAGGCGACCTGCCAGGACGCGGTGGGTGTACACACGTTGACTTTCAGCTGACCGGTTTTGGCAGTGGCTTTCCAGTTGATGGAGCGGTAGGAGTCATAGGACTGATACGGGCGCACGGACTGGATTTCAAAGGGATCGGACAGCAGGGAGCGGCGGGCCAGCATCTGCCCCATAAGGCTGCGAAAGGGCAGGTTTAGCTTTTCCAGGGGGATTTCTCTGGGGTACACATACAGGGCCGCGTCCACAGGCAGGGAGGTTACCAGACGGCCGGAGAAGAACAGGTCATAGCTTACCAGCTGCACCTGGGAAATGGTGTAGTACCCTCGTTTTTTGCAGGAGATCTCCAGGCTGCGGCGGATCTCCTGCCATGGCATACAGGAAAAGATATCGCTCCGGTAGTTGTTGTCTGTTATGCTGGAGTTTCCGGCAGAGGTAAATACCAGATATTTGCCCATCTGGAACTTTACGTGGAGCACAGGAAGGGGCAGGGCCTTGGCGTTGGTGACGGTTTCCTGTAAGATAACCTGTCCTCCTTCTGTGGTTCCGGGGCAGGAAAAGCACAGGGCTGCCCCAAGATTTTTCTTCCAGAGAGTATGGTAAAGGGCGGCCTGGAGCATCCAGAGAAGGAAAGCGCAGGCTGCCATGGTGAATATGGTCATAGGCGTCTCCTCCAGTCTTCTGTGGGAAGGGGGACTGTGTTTAGAAGCTGGTCTATGAGTTCCCGGCCAAGAAAGCGGGCGCCAAAGGCGCGGGCTGTGGTCAGGCGGTGGGCCAGCACAGGAACTGCCAGGGTTTTGATGTCCTCCGGCACCGCGTAGTCTCTTCCCTGGATCAGGGCGTAGGAGCGGGCTGCCCGGTACAGGCTTAAGCTTCCTCTGGGGCTGGCACCGTTTTGAATCTGAGGGTGGTTTCTGGTGGCCTGGACCAGGTCTACCAGGTAGTTTTTCAGCAGAGGGTGGACGAAGACCCGGGCGGCGGCCTGGGACAGGGCGGCTATATCTTTCGCGGTACACACGGCCTGGACCTGTTCCAGAGGACTGGCGGTTTGAAAGCGGTCCAGGATGGCCAGCTCTTCTGCTTTGTCCGGGTATCCCATGGACAGCTGCATGAGAAACCGGTCCAGCTGGGCTTCCGGCAGAGGGTAGGTGCCGGCGGTTTCCACCGGGTTCTGGGTGGCGATGACAAAGAAGGGATGTTTCAGCAGGCAGGTATCCCCGTCAATGGTCACCTGCCTTTCTTCCATGGCTTCTAAAAGGCTGGACTGGGTGCGGGGCGTGGCCCGGTTGATCTCATCTGCCAGAAGGACATGGGTAAACACAGGGCCTTTGCGTAGGACAAAGGCTCCTTCTTTCTGGTCAAAGTAGTTGAGGCCCGTCACGTCCGAGGGAAGCAGATCGGGAGTGAACTGGATTCTGGAGAAGGCCAGGTCAAGGCTTTTTGCCAGGGATTTTGCCAGCATGGTCTTCCCGGTGCCAGGCACATCTTCCAGAAGGACATGGCCCTGGGACAGCAGGGCGGTGAGAAGCAGGTCTATGGTATGGCTGTGGCCGATGATGACCTGGGAAATATTTTGTTTTATGGCCTGGATGAGGGAGGAGGTTTTTTCTTCCATTGGGCAGGACTCCTTTTTGTGAGAGGCGCGGACATTTCGCCGCGCGGTGAACGGATCATTACCTATATTTTACCACCGCGTCCACGATTTCACCATACAAAAGTGGGATGAAAGAGGAAGTTTCTATTTATATGATATTGTCAGTGGCAGGAGATGATGGTATGATAATACCCAGACTTAAATCCTTTTTACAGGACTTTGGGAATACGCATTGAGGAGGAGCAGATGTACAAAATAGTAAAAGCAGAGCAGCTGGCGGACAAGATTTATCTCATGGATGTGGAAGCCCCCAGGGTGGCTAAGTCCTGCCAGCCGGGAGAATTTGTGATCGTGAAGGTGGATGAGGCGGGGGAGCGGATTCCCCTGACGGTCTGCGACTATGACAGGGAGAGAGGCGTGGTGACCATTGTATTTCAGATCGTGGGCGCTTCCACCCAGAAGATGGCGGCTTTAAAGGCCGGGGACAGTTTCCGGGATTTTGTGGGTCCTTTGGGCAGACCGTCGGAGTTTGTCCGGGAGAATCCGGAGGTATTGAGAGGAAAGAAGATGCTGTTTGTGGCGGGGGGCGTTGGGACGGCGCCGGTGTATCCCCAGGTGAAGTGGCTGAGAGCCCACGGCATTGACGCGGACGTGGTGGTTGGAGCCAAGACAAAGGATATGCTGATCCTGGAGGAGCCTATGAGGGCTGCGGCGGGGAATCTCTACATAACTACAGACGACGGGTCTTACGGGCAAAAGGGCCTGGTGACCGATGTGGTGAGAGACCTGGTGGAGAACCAGGGCAAACGGTATGATGTGTGCGTGGCCATTGGGCCCATGATCATGATGAAATTTGTGTGCCTTCTGACAAAGGAGCTGAATATCCCTACCATTGTCAGCATGAATCCTATTATGGTGGACGGCACGGGGATGTGCGGGGCCTGCCGTCTGACGGTTGGAGATGAGGTGAAGTTCGCCTGCGTGGACGGGCCGGAGTTTGACGGCCATCTGGTGAATTTTGACGAGGCCATGAAGCGGCAGCAGATGTACCGGACCCAGGAGGGGCGGGCAATACTGAAACTGAAGGAGGGGGATACCCACCATGGCGGATGCGGGTTTTGCGGGGACGGACAGGGCTGAGGGCTAGTGCATCGTTGCATTAATTCACGAGTAACTAGCACTCGCTATCCGCGCCATCTGCACGCCTGCGAAGCTAGACATAGGCGCCACTACGCTGTCGCTTCGCAGACGCGAAGAACTTGCGGAGTTTACAGAGGATATCTGAATAAATACAGGACAGAATGCGCGAGCGCTTCCGGAAAGCTGTCTGCCCGAACAGGGGCGCGGGAAAGTTCGGGAGTGCTTTGACGCGGAATGGAGGAAATTATGGATGTGCTGAAAAAGGTTCCGGTCCGGGAGCAGGACCCTAAAGTGAGAGCCGCTAATTTTGAGGAAGTTTGTCTTGGATATAATAAGGAAGAAGCTATGGAGGAGGCCTCCAGGTGTTTGAACTGTAAGAACGCCAAGTGTGTGAAGGGCTGCCCGGTGTCCATTGATATTCCGGGATTTGTGCAGCAGGTGAAGGAGGGAGCCTTTGAGGAGGCGGCAAAGGTTATCGCCAAGTCCTCCGCCCTTCCGGCTGTGTGCGGCAGGGTGTGTCCCCAGGAAAGCCAGTGCGAGGGCCAGTGTATCCGGGGGATCAAAGGAGAGCCGGTATCTATCGGGAAGCTGGAACGGTTTGTGGCCGACTGGTCCAGGGAGAATGGTTTTGTGCCGGAGAAGCCGGATCACACCAACGGAAAGAGGGTGGCTGTCATTGGGTCCGGCCCTGCCGGGCTTACCTGCGCCGGGGATCTAGCCAAGTTAGGGTATGAGGTGACCATTTTCGAGGCGCTTCACGAGCCTGGCGGCGTGCTGCTCTACGGGATTCCGGAGTTTCGTCTTCCCAAGGAGGGCGTGGTGATGCCGGAGATTGAGAATGTGAAGAAACTGGGCGTGAAGATCGAGACCAATGTGATCATCGGCAAGTCAATAACCATTGACGAGCTTTTGGAGGAAGAGGGATTTGAGGCGGTATTTATCGGATCCGGCGCAGGACTTCCCATGTTTATGGGGATTCCCGGGGAGAATGCCAACGGTGTGTTCTCGGCCAATGAGTATCTGACCAGAAGCAATCTGATGAAGGCCTTTCGGGACGACCATGACACACCCATCGCGGCGGGGAAGAAAGTGGCGGTGGTAGGCGGAGGCAATGTGGCCATGGACGCCGCCAGGACGGCCCTGCGGCTGGGGGCTGACGTTCATATCGTGTACCGGAGAAGCGAGGCGGAGCTTCCGGCCCGGGTGGAGGAAGTTCACCACGCGAAGGAGGAGGGGATCATCTTTGACCTTCTGACCAACCCTACGGAAATTTTGGCGGATGACAATGGCTGGGTCAAGGGGATGCGGTGCATCCGCATGGAACTTGGGGAGCCGGACGCTTCCGGCAGAAGACGGCCCGTGCCGGTGGAAGGGTCGGAGTTTGTCATTGACGTGGACACGGTTATCATGTCCCTGGGGACTTCGCCGAATCCCCTGATTTCCAGCACCACAAAAGGGCTGGAGGTGAACAAAAGAAAGTGTATCGTGGCAGAGGAGGCCAGCGGCAAGACCAGCAAAGAAGGGGTTTTTGCCGGAGGCGACGCGGTGACCGGAGCAGCGACGGTGATCCTTGCCATGGAGGCTGGACGGGCGGGAGCCAGGGGGATTGATGAGTTTTTGAGCAAAACCACGATGGAATAGCATGTGGAACTGCCGGGAAGCGGGGATGCTTCCTGGCAGTTATGATGTGGGGAGTCTCTCTACGGTGATCCTGCTGGGACCGCACAGACCATGGGTTCTGCACATATATTCGAACCGGTCATTCCAGTTTAACCCCAGCTTTTCTAATTCTTCATATAAGCCGTCTCTTGTATCTGGCAATGTCCGCTCTTCTACAAATGCCGGTATATAGGTTCTGATGTATTCGTCCAGCCGTAAGTCTGTGTCGATACCAGCAACCTGGGGATGTCCTGCTTTCTCCCAGTTTTCCCAATCCATGGCGATCACCCAGTCAAATTCTCCGGCGTCATTTTTTTCTTCTGAAATGGTTCCTATGACATACCCATTATACATCATATTTGCTGTCCGTGTAGTACAGATACAAGGTATCCTTGTATTTCGGGCATGTTTAATAAATGTTTTCTTTTTATACATAATCTGTCAATGCTCCTTCCGCCAGTTGATAGGATTTATGAAAGTCTGATCTAAGAACGATGCACATATATCGCAGCGTTACGATCTCAATGTAAAATCTCCGATATTTGACCTCCAAAGGTACGGTATCACAAATGGTTTTCATCGTATGAAATATGTTTTGCCAGCTTACATGGTACATCATCATAAGTATATTCTTTATCGCCAAGTTCGGTGTCCTCGCTGCTTTGCTTGGTATCCTTATAGGAATGGAGCGAGAGGTTTGTGTTTGATGTGAAGTCCTTTATGATATCCACCAGAATACCATGATAAGTTCCAAGAGATACTTCATGGCATGGTACGCCAAGGTTTCTTAAAAAGTTACTTGCTATATATTCACAGTAAACAGACATGTCATCATCTTTCGGAAATTTTACAATGTAATCAACATGATCGATGGTAATTCCAAATTTTCTTGTGTTGCCATTGTATGTTTTTCCATTGATTGCCATTGGGCTTATTTCTGTGATCGGTTCCATTTCTTTACTCCATCCGGCTGTTTTTTATTATTGTACCAAGTCGCTAGCGCGACGGCTAGCCCCAGTTACATGAAACCACCAC
>CAJUFP010000129.1 GCA_910585645.1 uncultured Hungatella sp.
CGGAATGTTTGGCATATCTGAACCCGGACAGGACATCTCTCCTTCTCTGACTGGCTCTGCGACAATCCTCGATTTGCTCACTCAACAATACACCAATAATCCCCTTAACCCATCACTGCACCCGCCCGCTTAAAATCCCCTCAGGCGATAAACACCACAACCAGCGCGTACACCGCCAAAGTGATCAACATGTAAACCGATATAAAAGCGGACGCAAAACTTGCGTCCTCCCTGCTTTTTAGCACCGGCGCCATAACCGGCAGCATCCCAAAGCCGGTGGGAGACATAAAATAGATAAGAACCGCCATCAGGAACGATTTATCCCGCATCAGAGCAGGGAACAGTAAGAAAAATCCTCCGATAACCGCCCCGTAATACAGAACTCTCGCCGCGGCCAGACTCATGATGGGGCCGATGGTCTCTTTATCAATGCGCAGATCATAGCCCAGGATAAACAAGATCATTCCGACAATGGGCGCGGTGGCCTGGTTGATCACGCCCGTGTATAATTCGAACAACGGGCTCGCCTCAAGCAGCTTATATCCTCCTGCCAGATTCAGAACCAATCCCAACATAACCGCGACGACAAACGAGTTGGAAACTATGTTTTTTATCAGCTCTTTTGCGGAAACACCGGAAGACGACAGCCTGGCGATCCACACAGGCAGCACAATAAAACACAGGGCGCTGCCGGCAATATCAAAGATAACCGTATTGCTGGAACTGCCTACGATGGACAAATACAGAGGCAGGGCCACGTTTCCCCCTTCCACCGTAGACATGAGCAGATAAGAAAAATGGGAGTATTTTTTCCCCACAAAGCCTGACGCCATCTTTCCGGCTGCCATAGCCAGGACAAACGCGGCAAACACATAAAGGATAACCAACAGTGACGACGTCTCAACCGAAACCGTAAGCATCATATGAAAAACCATAATCGGAAATAAAATCTGAAAAACAATGGCATTGGCTCCCGCTTTCTGTTCCGGTGTGATCCATCTTCTGACCTTGGCGGTAAACCCTAACAGGATCATAAAAAATACAGGAAATAATATACTAAGGGCCTTCATCCATCAACATCCTTTCCTTATGGATGTACCACCACTTTAATAGATTCCGCGCTCATCTGCATATGGATCGCCTCATCCATATGGTCCAGGTCATAGGTGTGAGTAATCAGCTTTTTCAGCTCCAGCCTGCCGCTGTTGATCAGGTTTACCGCCCTCTGGTGGGTGTCTGGATTGATCATGGAACCTACAATGCGCAGCTCCTTCTTGTACACGTCAAACAGGGGAAGGGGAACCACAGAGTCCACTCCAGGCACGGAGAACAGCAAAATGGCAGCCCCAAAGCCCGCCGCCGAAAATGCCTGCTCCACCGCAAAAGGTTTCCCCACGCACTCGATCACCACGTCAACGCCCTCCCGCCCGCAGATCTCCCTAATCCGGGCAGGTACATCCTCATGGATCGGGTCAATGGCAGCGTCCGCTCCCACCTCCATGCCGATCTTTCGCCGCATCTCTACCGGCTCGCTTAAGATCACTGTGGACGCGCCGCAGATCCGGGCCATCTGCACCATCATCAGCCCGATGGTCCCGCCGCCGATAACAAGAACCGTCTGCCCCGGCTGGATATCTGCCTGGTCAATGCCGTGGACCACACAGGCCAAAGGCTCCGCCATGGCCGCCTCGTCAAAGGAAATATCCTCCCGCACCTTAAAACACTGGGTTTCCGGACACACCGCGTACTCCGCAAATCCCCCGTTTACATTGACTCCCAGAGCAAAGAGATGTTCGCACTCCTGCTTTTTGCCCATACGACAGGCCATACACTGATCGCAGTACATATTAGGGTCCAGAGCCACATGATCGCCGGGCTTTACGGCGGTCACCTCTGATCCCACTTCCACCACCACCCCGGCAAACTCATGGCCAAGGACCACTGGAGGCGTCACTTCCGCTGACCCCTTCTCCCCGTGGTAGATATGCACGTCCGTGCCGCAGATGCCGCAGGCCTTGTTATTTACCAGCACATCCTTTGGTCCCAGAGGGCCGAACGTCATGTCACGGACCTCAAATCTGGGATTTTTGTCTGCTCCTACAAAAAAACTTCCTCTCATGCTCTTATCTCTCCTTTTAAAAAATGATTACTCTTTTAACTCATCAATATCCGTTAGGTTGACGCCTAAAGAATTTAACAGCACTTTTAAAGATTTATAATCTTTCTTTAGCCCCTCATAAGTCTCAACGGCGTGTTCCCTTTTAGCGTTCTTCATATGGGCCTGTACTTTTTGAAATTCGTGAACAGCCCTCTCGATGATCTCTCCATTACTTGGCATCTTTTTACCCCCAATCCCAGAGATATTTTCTTAGTTACATTTTAATTCAAGTATATCATGATGAAAATACAAAGTCTATGAAATAACTATCTATTTTAAAAAAATAAGGCCGCGCTGTGGAAACAGCGCGGCCCCCTGACCCTTAATTCCCCTTCTTCGCCTGATCCAGGCACAGCCTTACAGCCTCTTTCACTCTCTCGCTGGTCAAAGTCGCCCCTGTAACTCCGTCCACATCCGGGCTGCCCGCCTCCACGATGGCTGCCGGAACCTTCTCCAGAGCAGGACCCGCGATATTCTCCGTCTCCTGGTTGCTGACAATCGTTACCTGGGCGATCTTACCGCCCTCCACAACCACCTGGACCACCAGATCGCCGTTTTGTCCGTCCACCGCAGCCTCGTAGGAGCCGTCCTTGATTCCGGTCACATCGTACCCTTCCCCGGCGGCGGCCTCCTTCTCAAACAGTTCCTCCTTCAGCACAAAGGACGCCGCTTTCACCGGCTGGCCTTCTGCCAGGTTCATATTCACCACATTCCGCCCCGTGATCCGTCCAAAGGCCACAGGACCCATGACCCCGGTGCCTCCGGATACGAATTTGCCCCAGATGCCTCCTACCACCTCGCCGGCAGCGTACAGGCCGGGAATGGCGCTTCCGCTCTCATCCACCACCTGCATATCCTTGTTCACCGAAACGCCGCCCAGAGTCATGACCACCAGGGCCTTGATGGGAACCGCGTAGTACTTATCCCCCTCAATCTTGTTCACTGCCAGACTGTAAGCCGTAGGCGTGCCGCTGAAATCCCGGCCAAACTCGTCGGTCCCTCCAGACTCCACAGCGGCGTTATACGTATTCACCGTCTCCACCAGGGCATCCTTTGGCACGCCGATCATATCCGCCAGCTCCTCCAAAGAGTCTGCCGACCGGATCAGCTTGTGGCCCATGCCGTCCTCCGGCTCATAGTAGTAATCCCACATAAACGCGCCATTGCCGGCTTTCAGATCCTCGATGATCTTGTCCGTGAAGATATTGTACTGCACAGCGTCGGTCTGCTCCTCCAGGGCTGTCTCCCTGGGAACCACCTCGTCCAGAGTCTCATTGATAAACCGCCTGCCCTCCTGATTTACATAGATGCCTCCGGCTTTCCACATGTACACGTCGCCGATGGCCCCCTTGCCCTCGCTGTACTCTAAGCCCATGGGGAATGTGGGGATATAGGACAATTTCTCCTCATCCACCTTTGCCCCAACATTCTGCATGACGCGGATTCCCTTGCCGTCGGCGCTGTCCGCTCCGCCTACCAGGTATTTATCCCCGTGCTTGGCGTACTCGCCCATGATCTTCGGGTTGCCCGAATACCCGCCGGTAGCCATGACAATACCCTTTTTCGCGTTGTAGCGCACCGTCTCCTTGGTATCGCTGTTATAGCCCACGGCTGACAGCACCTGGCCCTTGTCATTGCCCAAAAGTTCTGTCACTTCCGTGTAATAGTCAATGGAAATGTTGTCATACCCAGCCACTTCCTTGTCCAGGATCTCGTGAACCGCTGACTTGTATTTTGTCGGGTCCATGGCCTTTGGTTTGTAGGTCCTCTGGATGGAGTACAGCTGATGCTCCGGCGCGAACACGCTCTTTAACCCGTTCTGCTCGGAAAATGTGTACTCGCTTAAGCCGTGGTCCCACAGCCACTGAATGGCATCCACATCCTCGTCCACAAAGATCTGAATCAGTTCCTTATCTCCCAGCTGGGCTCCGTTGGACAAAATATCCTGGATGTAGGACTCCTTGGTGTCCTCAATTCCGTCCAGTTCCTGGATAATGGTCTCGGCCCCTGACATGGAACCGCTGGTAAAGTTTAAAGAACCTCCTGTCTTGGCCAGCTTTTCCACGATGATCACGCTGCCCGCTCCCTCATCCGCAGCCGCGATGGCCGCCGCCAGTCCTGCCCCGCCTGCGCCCACGATGACCACATCCGCTTCCTTCACCTGGTCATAACCCTGGTCGGCTTCCTCTTCCTCTGCCTCTGTCTCCTGAACCGCGCTTTCTGTCTCTGCCGCCTGTGTGGCGGCCTGCGTCTCGGTCTCTTTCGCCGTTGTGGTCTCCTGGGCTCCATTCCCTCCGGAACAGCCTGCCAGGATCATGGACATTGCCAGAACCAATGCTGTGGCCCGTTTCTTCATAAAACAAATCCTCCTTTGGTTTAACTGCTGATTTTTACCTATCAGGTTGCTTTTATTATAGCTTTCCTGTACAATAAAGTCATACATATTTCAATACGATTTCTACTAAAATCGTGCATAGCCATCTCACAGAGAAAGAAGGACCAGCATGCCATCCAACGCCAAT
This sequence comes from uncultured Hungatella sp., assembly GCA_910585645.1. GTDB lineage: Bacteria > Bacillota > Clostridia > Lachnospirales > Lachnospiraceae > UBA3402. The sequence goes on from CAJUFP010000129.1 coordinate 4,681, forward strand.
TTTAACCGTCTCGCTCCCCTTACGGAAGACGCCTTGTCCCGGCAGCTTAGAGAGTATCAGCTGACCCTGACCACCCTGGGACATTTCACGGCCCACAAGCTTACCTCTGTTTCCAATGCCTCCCTGCCCCACCACCGCATCTGCTATATCACGGAAGGTCCCATTCAGTACGCCATACACGGAACGGACATGCTTCTAAACCAGGGGGACGTGCTGTACACGCCTCCCAACACCATCTACAGCGCCGGCGGCGCCCGGCCCGACGCCCGGCCGCAGTTCCTTTTTCTCTATTTTAAGGTTCTGCCCCACCACAGGGAACAGGCCTTTATCCGCATGATGGAAACCTCCGGGAAGATCCGGGTATTTCACGCCGTCCACTCCCCTGTGGAGTTCTATTTCCGCACCATTATGGAGGAATATGAGAAACTGCGCCCCGGCTATTATCAGAAGATCCACAGCTATCTGATGCTGATTGTCATGGAACTTTTAAGGAGAAAAGATTTTATCAAAACCGCCCCTCAGGCTCCCCAGGCCATTTCCCCTGCAGACCTTCTCCTGAACAAAGCGGTCAGCTACATCACCGCCAACTTAAATACCCCTCTGCCTGTCAGTGAGGTCAGCCACGCCTGCGGAGTCAGTGAAAGCTATCTGTACCGGATCTTCACTTTAAACCTTGGCATGTCGCCAAAAGCCTATATCTTAAGCTGCAAAATGGAATATGCCAGAACGCTCCTGAAAGAACACCATATGACTGTAACACAGATCTCAAGAGAGCTGGGATTTTCCAACCCCAACCATTTTTCCAATACGTTTTATCAGCACATGGGGGTGCGCCCGTCCCAGTACCAGGCAGATCAGGGCGGGCATTAGGACAAAAACAGAGGGCCTCCATTTAGGAATGCCCTCTGCCTCTTCCAAAACCTTTGCTGCAAAAATCTCTTACCTCATGTACGCGGACGCGCTCTTGCCCGCGATCCGTCCGAATACCACGGTGTCGGTCAGAGCGTTTCCGCCCAGACGGTTGCTTCCGTGGATCCCGCCGGTTACTTCGCCTGCCGCGAAAAGACCTGGGATCGGGTTGCCGTCTTTGTCAAGAACCTCGGTATTTTTGTTGATCTTCACGCCGCCCATGGTGTGATGAACCGTAGGCACACGCTCTCCCGCGTAGTACGGCGGGTTATTGATACCGTTGTTCACCTTGTCCGTATCCGTAAACAGCACCCGGCCAAACTCATCTTCCTGGCCCTCCAGGTCGCCGCCCAGACAGTGACGGTTGTACTCTTCCACAGCCTTCACCAGATTCTCAGCGGGAACATTGATCTGCTCTGCCAGCTCCTCAAGAGTATCCGCCTTGTAGGCCCGGCCTGCTGCCACCAGATCGCTCATCTTCTCGTTAAAGTTGTTCACTTCATCTCCGGTTGGGTATGTATCGCTGTCCATGATAATATACATCGTAGTATCGGTCTGGTCAAACAGGCCCAGGGTCATCTCATCCCGGCGTCCGCCTTCGTTGACAAACCGGTTGCCCTCTTTGTTTACAAAGATACGGCTCTCTACCGCGTGCTCGATGTTTCCGGAAAGGCTTCCGGTCTTGGGATCGCCCAGAGGAAGCATCTGGATATTGCCCATCTGGATCAGATCCGCGCCAATGGCCTCGGCCATCAGGATACCGTCGCCGGTAATGGCCGGTGTGTTGGTGGATGGGATCGTCTCATCCAGAGTCGGCCATAATTTGGTCTCCGCGTTGTACTTCTCACGCATCTCCACGTTCTGTCCGAAACCGCCGGTAGCCAGCACCACGCCGTTGTTGGCCTTTACAGTGACCTTGTTGCCGGTCTGCCCGGTACACTCTACGCCAACTACCACTCCGTCCTCCACAATAAAGCTGTCTGCCTTTGTGTTGTACTTCATGGTGATGCCGTCGTGGGAATCCATGTATGCCTGATACGTCTTAAAGAATCCGGATCCTTCCGGTTCCACAGGCTTGTGCGCTCTCTCGTACATGCCGCCTGTTACAGTAAATACCCCTGGCTGGAATTCCATGCCCAGGTCCTTTAGCCACTCTACGCCGTCCCAGGCATTCTCAACCAGGATGCGCACCAGCTCCGGATCGCCCTGCTTGTCGCCGCCGTTAAAGGTCTGCTCATAGTGGAAATCAACGCTGTCATTTCTTGCAAGGGCTGTCTCGCTGCCGTCGTCAACCGCGTTCAGAGCTCCTCCTGCCAATGCGGTGTTGCCGCCCATGTTGCCGGTCTTCTCGATGACAATAACGCTCTTGCCTTCCTGGCTGGCTGTCACTGCCGCCGCCATACCCGCGCCGCCTGCGCCGATAACCACCACGTCCGCAGTCAGCTCCTCATCCTCTGCTGCCACCACCTCAGGCTTCACGGCCTTAAGGGCAGCCACGTCGCCGCCTGCCTGCTCCACACAGTCAGCCACGCCGTCTAAGATCGCGGTGCTGGTCAAGGTAGCTCCGGCCACCGCGTCAAGACCAAGGCCCTGGAGCTCAATGATCTGGTCAGGCATAGACTGACAAACCGGCTCGCCGATGCCGGGAGTCTCCTCATGGTCCAGCTCGATGGCTGTGATGGCGTCCGCGTCAAAGGTAACGGTAACGGTCATCTCCTTCATACCGGTCACTGTGGCGCTGTAGGTGCCTGGTGTGTACGCTCCCGCTGCCTCTGCTTCTGTCTCTGCCGCTGTGGTAGTCTCCGCTACCGTAGTAGTCTCCGGCGCGGAAGTCTCAGCCGGCTGGCTCTGACAGGCAGTCATAGATCCGGCCAGAGCAGCTGCCATCATAAGGGCAGCCAAACGCTTGTAACTTTTTTTCATGCTTTCATCTCTCCCTTTTCTTTTTATGCATGATTCAAGGTTAACACTGTTAACCTTGACAAAATTTTATCACTACTTCTGGGTTTATGCAAGCGCTTTTTTTAATTTGTTGAGTGAGCAATGGGGCGAGGGTAGTCGTGATGCCTTCCCTCACTGGCTCCACGACAACCCTCGCCTTTTGCTCACTCAACTACTGTTATATTCTAATCCCCGGTCTTATAGGACAAAACCCGGTCATAGGCGTCCCCGTCTGCCCTTAACCGCGCCTCACTGCCCACGGTAACCATACCCGACTGTTCTATGATCTTCTCAAAACACTCCGCCGCTGCCTCCCGATCCCCTGCCGCGGCGCGCTTCATGTCATTGACTACCCGGCAGGCTTTCTCTGTATCAAGTCCCAGAATCTCATTATCCATTGCCCGCAAAGGTTTGTTCAGCACGCCCCTGGCCATGCCGGCCATGGATACTGCCGTAAGGATATAACCGTCCAGATCCTCCTGTGTCAGCTCCATCTGTCTGATGGCATCTGCCGTACCCTCAAAGACTTCCATGGTCTTAGCCCCGTTGGGATCGCTGTAGCTGTACATGACCATGCCGCCGCTGTCAGCCGAAAATGTGATGCCGCTGCTGTACGCCCCCATCTGGAACCGAAGCCTTGGAACCGTGTACCTGTCAGCTGCTGCCATGAGAAACGGGACATACTTTCCGGCAAATCCATCCTCCCCATAGCAGTCCCCGACGCTGACGCTGTATTGATCGGAGCTCTCCACGATCACGGCCCGCTTTTGCACCTTTTCGGGCAATGTGACAGAAGGTTCAAAACCTTCCTCCATCTCCTTTGAGGGAAGAGACTCCAAAAGGCCGGCGCTGACGGTTCGTATCTCTTCCAGATCGGATTCCGGCGCGGCACAGGCAAATATAAGGCGCCCCCTTCTCATAAGCTTATGGGAGACAGACCGGAGGCGCTGCGCCAAAACCGCCCCGTAGGAGCCGTCCTGCTCAAGCTGTTCTCTCGTGTCCTCAAGGTAATTGTAAAATTCCTGTCCGTCGTATGCCTCCTGGTATGCACTGCCCCGATCAATATAGGACTTAGCCAGATCCAGAGCCGCGCTCAGCTTATCGTCTGCGCGGGATACGTCATAGCGGTCAGCCTCCCTCACAAGCAGCTGCAGGATCCGCTCCGTATCGGAAAAATCCGTGTCACACAGCATCTCCAGCAGAAGGGAAAATCCTGTCTCATAGTCCTCTGTCAAAGCAGTCCATTCCAGTCTCATCATGGGATAGGCATTCTCCCCGTCCGGGTACTGCCGCTCCATGGTATAGGAGTGCAGATATTCGCTTTTTAGATTCAGAATCTCCTCCAGCGTGTGCTGTCCGGTACCCATATTTCCCGCCAGCATACAAAGGAGCCCCAGATCCATCTGCTCTTCATCCGCAAGATCGCCTGCATCCAGATACAGCATGTATTTTCCAACCTTCTCTGCCTGAGCGGGAGCCATATAGAACGTAAGACCGTCCCGCTCCTCCTTCTCATAGCCGGTATAGGGCTTCTCGTCGGGGATATGGGCCGGGTCGATGACAAAGTCGCTGTTGGAGCATTCCGATTCGTTCCACTCCCGAAACGCTTTGGTGTCCTGAATCATTTTCCCGATCTCCTCGTCCGTCATGGAAGCTTTCATATCCTCCAGATAGGCATCCCGCTCCCGGATGACATCCTCGGCCAGCCCCGGCTTTGGCACGTTGACCACCAGCGCCCTGGGGCCTGTCTGCCCCGCTTCCTCTGCCAGACGGCGAAAAATCTCCTGCCCGCTGTCTTTTTCCACAGCCTTTAAAGTCTGCTCAAACACCTGATAATAATCATACTGCCCTGTATGGGTCCAGTAATTGACAATGTTGGGGAAAACATTGACGCCTACATTGACCTGATCCATCAGCAGATAGTTGGATGTCTCTGTCTGCTTTAAAAGGGAACGCAGAATCTCCCTGTCCGCGCCCTCCTCCGCGATCTGGGCCAGAGTCTCATCCACAGCGGTCTTAAACGCCCAGCTCTGCTCCGGCTCCCCGTTCTGCAGGCTGAACTGGAGATACGGCTTCGCATTGTACAGATTTACATACACCCAGACCTGGTTCTGGATTCCCCGGGCCTTTAAGTTTGTGTGAAAGGAAGAATTTTCATGGTTCAGCACACCCGCCAGAACATCCCAGGCCAGCAGATCCTCCCAGCTTTTATCTTCCAGACCGAAAGCGTAATCAATCTGTGCGGCGTCCTCTGTCCGATCCCCCTCAAAAGCCGGGACAAAAACGGTCCTCTCCTCGTATCCGTCCCGGGAAGCCGGGTCCCTGTAAGCGGAGAGATCCGTCCCCTGCCTTTCGGCCTTAGACAGATACTCAGAGTCAATAAAGCTTAAAACCCTTTCATAGTCCAAATCGCCGTACAGAAAGAGCAGGCTGTTGTCGAAATGATAGTAACGCTCATACGTATCCAGCACGGCCTCATAGGTCAGATTCTGATAGTTTCTGTGGGCGCGCCCGATGGCATTGGACGCGTACTGCCCCGGGTATAGGGCATCCTCCAGGTTATTATTTGCTTCCATGGCCATGTCCGTGAGAAAGCCAAAATCCTCCGCGTAAACCGTGCCCACCATCCGGATCTCATCCTCCGGGCTGTCCAGTTCATAGCGAACGGCCTCCCGCTTGAAGAAGTTTTCATTCTCAAGGACATGGGGCGCTGCCATGCAGCTTAAATACGCGTCCATAAGCTTCATAAGCTGCTCTTCGCTTTCCGAACTTACTGGATAAGATGTAAAGGTGTTGTAGGTAAACGCGTTGACAAAGGTGTTGTAACTCTTTCCCGCTATGTCAAAAAACAAATCTTTGCTCGGATATTTTTCTGAAGAAGCGACAATGGCATGCTCAAACACATGGTTGGTATCAATCTCGTCTATATAGGGCGTGTGAAAGCTGACGGAGAACGCCAGCTCCTGATCCCTGTTTTTTACCCAAACCAGCTTTGCTCCGCTTTGTTCGTGGGTAAAACCGATGACCTGCGCCTGCAGCATCTCACTGTCGGAGACGGACTCCACCGTAAATCCGGAGATAACACTCCCTGCCTCCAGACCCTGTTCAGGCTCACCGGACGGCTCCTCCCTGGCAGGCTCCTCCTTTGCCTCCGCTGCCGGCGTCGTCTGACTCCCGGTACTTTCCCGGGTATTTTGACCCCCGCACCCGCTCATGACAATGATAACCGCCGCAAGCGTCCACGCCGTAAGGTTACTGTAACGTCGCTTCATGTTCTTCACTCTTCTCCTTCTGATTTATAAAAAGCAGAGGCCTATACGTCCCCCACATTCTGCTCCAGATTCCGGTAAATGCGCTCCTGCAGATCCAGGATGTCCCGCTTTGAGTCGCCTCCCTCCAAAAGGAGCCCATTGACAATGACAAATGCCGCCCCATAGGCCAGAGTCTGAAAATTAAAATAATAGCTCTTATAAATCTCCTCCGGAATATTGCGGGCCTGGCAGTACAAACGAAACTGCTCCGTCATATTGCGAAAACTCTTCCATTTTCGTATGCCCGCCTGCTTTTCATCAATGGTATTCCAAAATGACTCATTGATCAGAAACGGATTCTCGCACAGAAAAGAAATGTATGCCTCGTTCATCGCAAGATGGCTTCTCTTATGATCGCTCCCCCACCTGGCCTTAATGCCCTCCATGGTCTTATCGAGCATGTGATCCAGGTATTTTGATATGGCAAGAAACATGCCCCTGCGGCCGTTAAAATATTTAAACGGCGCGGCGCATGAAACATGGCAGGCCTCCGCCACTGCCCTGGCTGAAAAACCTTCCATACCGTTTTTCCTAAGCTGTCTGATGGCTTCCTCCATCAGCTCTGCCTCCAAATCTCTTCCTGTATCCCGCATAGCCTGCCCGAATCCTCCTCCCGCCTGTCTGGTGTGATCCTTTTTATTATATTCTATCACCATAGATTTTACAAGACGCCAAAAGACCGCGCCGGCCTGCAGCATATCCCCGCAGGCCGGCACGGCCTTTTTCTGTATTCCTATCTGTATGCCACCCTTGTTTTGCATTAACGTATTAAAGCAATTCCGAGAATATTCCGAGTTTA
>CAJUFP010000130.1 GCA_910585645.1 uncultured Hungatella sp.
CGCACGTCCGGTTCTGTGAGGGGCATACCCCGTAAGGGGTATGTCTACTCGACCTTTGTGGGTGCCTTCAGAGGCAGGCGGGAATCGCTTGCGGGATGATTTTTCCTGTATCGCTCTGTTCATAACCTTCCTGTATGATCGCAAAAAGCCCCTCTGCCAGGGGCTTTTGCTTAATATATGGCTGCCAAAAATCAATAGGATTGATGTGCCGTTTCTTTGCCGGGTCCGGACAGATCCATATAGAGTATACTTTCCGGATGTCTTGTATCCTGGTCCCTTGGTCCCTAATCCGCCCAGTACACGCACCTCATCCGATAAGCCACGCTTTCATGGTCATTTAAGGAGGTCAAATGTCCGGAATCATCAAGGGGGTCCATGCACCGATACAGCTTGTCCCAGGTTTCCATGATCGCAACCCAGTGGCCGGCCCCGTTTCCGCCGATCTTCACTTTGACAATGGGATACCGCCCCTTATCCAGCAGATCCTCAATCTCCAGCGGGTCTACTTGTGACGCCACCAGGACCTCTGCCTCGGGCAAAGCCTCCTTGACCTTGTCCCAGACAATATCCCCGGAATGGTTGTAAACGCCCTTGTCTGTAAAAAGCTGGTTTAACTCCCCTGGGCTTATCTCCCGTCCTGTTCCGGTATTTTGGTACTGGGTGGACAAGGCCGAGGCGATGCAGGTAGTAAGGCATCCTGAACTTCCCATCGTGTAGGAAGAATCCCCCAGCTTATCTTTGCTCCAGCGTTCATCCCGCTGATGGTAGAGAACCGGCTCTTCCACCGAATGTTCCCTTTGGGGTACTAAATAGACGCCTCTGTCTCCCTGGTTCCAATAAGCCTTTAAGCCAAGCCCCGCCCCAAGGACCACTGCCCAGAACGCGGCGAAAATAATCGCGTATTTCTTTTTCATGCTCAATTCCTCCTGCTTTTGCCAGTCGTCACCCTATCCCCCACATCATAGAGATCAAAAGTGTGGGAAGCATATTGGCCACGTTTATCTTTTTGCCCCATATCAGATTCACTCCCACGCAGAAGATCAGCATGGAACCGGTGAGAGACAGATTGTTCAAGGCGGTCTCTGTCATAAACGGCTCGATGAGCCCGGATAAAAAAGTAACGCCCCCCTGAAAGATCCCTACAGGGATGGCAGAAAAAAGGCAGCCCTTTCCCATGGAGGCGGTCATCACCAGAACGATAATCAGATCCAGTGCAGCCTTGGCCGCAAGTATGGAGCAGTCGCCGTAGATTCCGTCCTGGATGGAGCCCACCACAGCCATGGCGCCGATACACACCGTCAGGGAGGCGGTGACAAAACCGTCCACAAACATCTTATCACCGCTGCTGCCGGTTCTGGCCTTAAGCCAGCGCCCGAATTCCTCCAGCTTGTGTTCAATGTTCAGCCATTCCCCCAACAGGGAGCCCGTCATAAAGCTTCCGATGATCATCATCGTGCCGCCGCTTGTCAGGCTTTTGCCTGTGACAGCCATCATTTTCTCAATAGTCCCGGCAATGCCGATAAACATGACGGTGACGCCGCTTGCCTTAGTCAGCGTGTCCTGGTATCGCTGTGTCATAAACTTTCCGAACAAAAGGCCTGACAGGCCGCCGGCCAGGATTCCGGCCACATTAATAACAGTTCCAAGTCCAGCCATATAATGCTCCTCTACGATCATAATTGCAGGCAGATATCTGTCGGATACCAGTATAGATCATGAAAATGAATTTGGCAAGCGCTATTTCAGCCGGAACCTTTGGCCTTTCTAACGGTTAACGGGGCTGAATGGGATCTTTTACACCGTCAAAAAACCGGCCGCCCCATGATCAGGCTGCCGGTTTTTACGGGAAGTAAATGCATCAAGATGGTTTTTTACTGCAAATTCATTTTTTTATAGACATCAATAAACTCCTCCGCCAGAACACGGAAAGTCTCCGCGCTCATAAGCTGGTCCTCCGCGTGCATCAGAATCAGGCCTCCGTGCTCCAGCTTTCCGTTTGCGTCCAGCGTCAGAAGATCTGCATGGATATGATGTCCCTGGGTGTAGGCTTCATCGCCCTGACTAATCAGCGCGTCCGCCTCCTGAAAATCCCCCTTTTTCGCGCACTGTATGGCATTGATAAAGCATGATCTTGCAGTTCCGACATAAGTAATAATTCCAAAACAGGATGTTTCCATTTCCGGGGTCATTTTGTCCTCCTCCTTTTACCATTCATCGTCAAGGGCTTCTTTTTCTGTCTTGGCTTCCTCCATCAGGCTCTGCTTATCGACTCTCCGAATAAAGGGAAGGTAGATAAGAAAAGACAGGGTGAGGATCACAACCTGCAAAAGGGCTGTCCGCCATCCTCCGATGAGAAATCCCGAAATAATAGGCGGGCAGGTCCAGGGAACCTGGACGGCGCCGTAAAGCGGACAGAGTCCGGTATAGAGCGCCGTGTACTGCAGGACGCAGGCGATCACAGGCATGGCGATAAACGGGAAAGCCAGCATGGGATTCATCACAATGGGTATGCCAAACAGGATCGGTTCGTTGATATTAAACAATGCAGGCACCATCTCCAGCCTTCCCAGGGTCTTAAGCTGCTTTGACTTTGCCAGGAAGAACATGTAGATCACAAGCCCGATGGTGATCCCGGCGCCGGTTGTATTGATAAACTGATCCAAAAACTGCATGGTTACGATGTGGCCTCCGTTCTGCACCGTCAGCTGAACCCCCTGATCGATGAGAGCCTGGTTTTCAAGGCCGTTGGCCTGAAGGATACCGGTCATAATACCGCCGACAATGGTGGAACCATGTACGCCGAAGAACCATAAAAACGGCGTCAAAAAACACATCAGGACAGCTCCGCCGATGGAGTCTGTCATGCTCTGGAGAGGCGTCTGAATCACATTGTAGATCCCCTCCATGGCAGTCATATGGAATCCCATGGAAAAAATTCCGTGGACAACGGCTGCTCCCGTTACAATGACGGCTCCGGGAACCAGCGCCGAGAACGCGTTGGACACGCCTTCGGGAACGCCTGCAGGCATTTTGATCTTAATATTCCGTTTCAAAAACCAGCAGTAGACATAGGCGACAATCAGCCCCACGATGATCGCGCCAACCATGCCCTTTCCGGCTGTCCAGCTTTTATCGATAATACCCCCACTACGGTTCCGTTTTCGGTCACGATGGACGCAGGTGTCATCATAATAAATACACCCATTGCCACGATGGCTCCGCTTAACGGTTCCTCCCCCTCTAGTTTGATATAGTTATAGGCGATGCCGAGAACGGCTATGATCGCACTTATATTAAATGTGGCCCCGTTTGCCTGCTCCAGCACGGCTTTTATGCCCGTCCGTTCCAGCAGGTCTACAACTGCCTGAACGGGGAAATTGGTAATGATCAGAAATACGGAGCCTACGATCAGAAGGGGCATGGAGTAGACCATACCATCCTTGATCGCCTGTATCCCCTTGGTGTTGACAAATGCCATGATCTTGGGGATTACCTTTTCATTTATGAACTGTTTCATCTCTCATTTCCTTTCTGACAACGTATATTCCCCTATTTGCCTGCTGCCAGTTTAAAGGCAAACCGCAGGACGCTCAACCCGTTGCACATCCCGTAATCAGCCATGGGGATCACATCCACGGGAACGTCCTTCGCGCCGCAGATCTCCTTTGCTTTGGAAAGCTGATACCCTACCTGGGGACCCAAAAGAGCCACATCGGCTTCCCCCACCAGCCTCTCCATGTCAAGGATGGGATAGGCTTTGATATCCACTTCCTTTCCCTTTTCTGCTGCCGCTTCCTCCATCTTTTTTACAAGAAGGCTTGTTGACATTCCGTTTGCACAAAACAGTCTGATCTTTAACATGTTTACATCCTCCATCTTCGATTTCACATGGGCGCTCATATGTTAGTCCAATCATACCATATCGCTTTTGTATTTCAATCGTTTTGGGCCTTTTTGACACATAGTAAAGAAAATATCATTTGTTACATAAAAAAAACAGACAGGCATCCAATCCCCGTCTGTTTTCGGCAGTCTCTTACTGTTCTTGGAATTTCTGTATTTCGGTTGTCAGGGTCTCCAGCAGGTATACCACGGGAATCTGTGAGACCAGCTCCGAAGGCCCGCGCCTGGAGATTCCGAAAATTTCCGGCATATAACAGGAAAAATTGACGTCCGACATCTGCGCGGCCGGGCAGTGTTCGGTGTTGGTTATGGTAACCAGGGGGGCGCCCGCCTTTTTGTAAGTGTTCACCAGGGCAATAAGGTCCTGGCCGCTTCCCCATGGGGAGAGGATCAGGAGCGCGTGTCTCGTCTCCCCCTTTGGGCACACGATCCCCCACCCGTCCTCTGCGGGAAAGGCCGCCTTCCCCGCGCAGGAAAACAGGTATGCGCCGTAGCGGATGAGAGGCTTGCTCTCCCTGTCTCCCGAAAGGATGATCTGGCCCGCGTCTGCGCAGAGCTTTGCCGCCCGGGCCATTTTATCCGTAAATACACTGTCCTTTGCGGATGTCTCCATATACTGCACCGCCGGGGCGGCGTCAAATCTTCCGGCCGGGGCCTGCCCGTTAAGCTCCTGTCTGATCCGGTATTTCAGTTCCGTATAACCGGAACATCCGGACTTTTCACAGAAGCGCAGGACAGTTGTGGTGGACACTTTTGCGCCTGCGGCAATCTGCCGGATATTCATGTCCGGCACAGCGTCCAGATGGGATACGATAAAATTGTAAACCCGAAATTCACCGGGATTCATGTTCCTAAGCTGTTCATAGGAGAATACGGCCATGGAATACCTCCGTCGTCAGTTTTCGTGGTTGTACAGTTTGGTCGCCAGCGTCTCAATGATATACAGCACAGGCACCTGGGTTGTGACGTTTCTCTCATTGACCATCCTTGCCGTGACATGATAGGAAATATTGCAGTCTGCCATTTTTGCCAGAACGGAGTTGGAATTGTTGGTAATGGATATCATGGGGCATCCCCTCTGCTGGAGATGGGAGGCGATATAGACCGTCTGTTTGGTGGTTCCGGATTCGGACAGCACGATCATGACCGTGTCCTCTGACGGGTTCTGAAGAATGGGCAGCCAGGGATCGTCGATAAACAGGCTGAAATACCCCACGTTGGAGAAATACCTTGCGCCGTACTTTCCCAGCATTCCGGAGGTTCCGATGCCGATAAATATAACGCACTTTGACCTGACAAGGTACTCAAGGGCCCTGGCAAGGCTGTCCTGAAAGTCCTGGGCGCGGATCCTGGTGATAAAGCTCTGCAGTTCGCTTTCCTTGTCGTCCTTGAGCACCTCCTGCTTTTTGGCGAGGTATTCTCTGTACATGAGCTTAAATTCACTGTACCCTTCTGCCCCGCATTTCCTGCAAAAGCGCAGGATGGTTGCCGTGGAAACATGAGCCATGGCGGCCAGTTCCTTGATGGTCATTTTGCTGATCTGTTTTTCTGCTTTTACAATACAGTCATAAACCGCAAAGTCAAGTTCCGTAAAGCGTTCCATTACTTCTTTGGTAAACATGATTAAACGCCTCCATGATGTTTTTGTGACACCTCACTGTGGTGAAGATACATAAAACCGCGACTGTTTCTGGAAAATAACCTAACTTTACTATACATGCCCTGGTCATGTTTCGCAACTACTTTTTCTGACAGGCAAAAGATGGAAGATTTTGTTGAAAAAACTGGTTTTATGAGTTATAGTGAATACCAGATGCATCTATTATTTTAGGGAGGAAAGCTTATGAGAAAAACACGAAAGACCATAACCACAGCCCTGCTGGCAGCTATGTTAGCGGCGTCAGCCTGTCTGACATCTTTTGGATTCTATCAGGAACCGGAAAGCAAAAAGGGGATCTTGGTTTCCGGCCAGGAGCCGGAACTGCTCCAGGACATTGTCAATCTGGGATGTAAACAGGCAATCTGCAACCTGGCCTCCTACCAGAATGTCAATTCCTTTGACCCTCTGGCCCAGACATGCAGATCCAACGGGATCACCTTGACCATGATCCTGTTGAACAATTTCGGAGGAAACCCGGATCTGCTGCCAGTGTCCGGCCCGGTGGAGGGAACAGGCAACTATGCCTTCAACGTCAGCACTGCCGCGGGGGAAGCCGCGGTCAGAGCCTATGCCAGAAACGTGGCCGGGCATTATTCCAATACGGTTTCCAACTGGGTCATCGGCAATGAGGTTAATGACGCCGTGACATGGGACTACAGCGGAGTGACGGACATGGACCAGCACGCGGCCCAGTATGCCAAGGCGTTCCGCATCTTTTACGAGGAGATAAAAAAGGCCAATTCCGAGGCCCGGGTCTTTATCCCCTTTGACATGCGGTGGAACGCCAAATACACCGACGGTTCCGCCCGCTATACGGTAAAAGAATATCTTCCAAAGCTCAACGAGCATTTAAAAGATCTGGATTACGGCATTGCCTGGCACGCGTATCCGGTACACTTCTTTACAAAACCCGAGTTTTTGGATGATGACGGGATCTCCTTTGATCTGGATACCCCGAACATCAACTTAAAAAACATGGATGTGCTGACCAGCTATCTGCAGACGCCGGAGATGCTCTCCCCCAGCGGCCAGGTCCGCCATCTGATCCTGACAGAGCAGGGCTTTACCTCAGCCTGTGAAAACGGCGAGGCCCGGCAGGCCGAGGCCATCCGACAGGCCTATGACATCGTAAAAGCCAATCCCTATATTGAAGGATTCTATTTAAGCCGCCAGGTAGACGCCCAGTCCCAGGAAAGCGCGGGAGGCGCCTTCGGACTTTGGACCAGAAATCCCAACGCCTCTAGGGACGAGACTCCCCAGGCAAAGAAACAGGCCTGGAGCCTGTACCAGTCCCTGAACTGAGACCATCCCTGAAGCCAGCCAAGACAGCAGCCCCTTTCATTTTTATAAAAGAAAAAGGTTGCTGTCTTTTTTTATGTCCAGGCTCCCCTATCTGGCAGGCATCTGAAACCCGTCAAGAGCCCGGTTGAGATAGTCGTTAAAAGGCTTCATCACCCCAAAGACCTCTGCCGCCCGTCTGACAAACCCCTCATCCACAACTTCTTCGTCCGAAACCGGGTATTCCAGATACCAGCTTTTAAATTTCAGGTAGGAAGCCTGGGGATGCTCTTTGTCAAAGCCTGCCGGAACATTTTTCAGCGCCGTCCCCTGGACGGTAAACAGCTTCTGGAAATCCGGCGCATTAAGGATCTGCTCCCACTCTCTCCCGTTTGCGGCGATAAACTTCCGCACCATGGAGGTAGCGTCCTTGAACATATCCGCAAACAGCCCGCCTCCCAGAAAGGACCCGCCTCCCGGCTTGATCATCACATAGTACCCTACCGGCACAGGAAGTTTCCCTCCGGCGCCGATGTGGGCCCGAAATGCCGGATTGTAGGGGGACTTGTCATGGCTGAACCTGGTATCCCTCACCAGCTTAAACGTCAGATCTTTTGGCTCGTTGTGAAGGATACTTGGATCAAACGCCCCGATGCTGATGATGAGTTCCCGGATCAGAGCCTCGAACCGTTCATTGGCCTCCTTGTATTCCTGTTTGTGGGCGTGATACCACTCCCGGTTATTATTTGCGCTTAAATTTCCCAGATAAGTTAAAATCGTTTGCGTATCCATGGTTTCTCCTCTCCTGTCCTCTCTTTTCTTTGCCCCTGGCTATCCCTTCTCCACAACCGAAAACGGCGCTCCGCTTAAAAAGTCTTCCACAAACTGTCTCAGCCTTTCCGGAGATTCGTAGGTCCTGCAGAAGGAAAACTCCTGGGAAATGTCATCGATCTCCTCCATGGCCGCTGTCACCTCAAGGGAAACCTGTTTTGGCACGGCATTGTAAAAGTTCAGGCCGGATGGCTGGATCCTGTGATTTTGGATGGCGTAGTTGACCCTGTTTTCACAGCGGCATGTCCCGCCTCCGTACTCGCCGCAGTATTCCTGTAAAAAGTCTGCCATCTTCTTCCGCGCTCTGGACAGCCGTTTGCGGTACGCTTCCGGGGTGATCCCCAAAATATCCCCGGCAATGCGGCTGTCCACATGAAACATGGTTCCCAAAATAAAGACGCACCTGCTCTCCGTGTCGAGACACTGGAGCATCACATTGGTGCAGGACAGCTTTAATTCCTCCGCCAGAACCGCCTTTTCCACGTCCTGGGTCAGGTCCGGCACTTCCTCCAGGTTTGCGTGGAGGATATCGTCTCCATAGTAGTCAAAGGTCAGAGGGTACTTGGCAAACATGTGTTTTTTATAGGTTTTCAGATGATTCACCGCAATGGCGAAGACCCAGGTGGAAAAGCTGCTCTCCTTCTTAAAGGAGGAAAGGTGAGTCATCACCTTTAAAAGAATGTCCTGAGAAGCGTCCTCCGCGTCCGGAAATGTTCCCAGCATCCGCAGGGAAAGGTTAAACACCAGATCCTGTACGCCTCCCAGCAGAGTTTCCAGGGCCTGCTTGTCCCCGGCCGTCGCCTGGTCGATCAATGCGTGCAATTCGTTGTCTGTTGACCCGTTCATCTTATCCTCTCTTTCCGCTGTCTGTAAGACAGCCTTTTGTCAGAAGTTAACTCCTGTATTCTATTAGACAATCGAAAGTCCCGGTGTGTGACAGGAAATGTATCTTTTTATGTTGTTTTTCATTTTGTTCTTGACTATCTGGGATAACATGGTACAATAAAAGCAATGGAGACATAGCTCAGCTGGGAGAGCATTTGCTTGACGTGTAAAGGGTCGCAGGTTCGAGCCCTGTTGTCTCCACGATCCTCTATAAAAACCGGGAACTCCGCCATGGACGGGATTCCCGGTTTTATTTTTTCATCTCTCCGGGATCCGTTCCCCGCAGCTTGCCGGGGGATAAGCCCGATTTTGGTTTTGCGGGTTTTGATACCCCGCAGGTTTACGGCTCCCTGATAATGCCCGCAAAGAGCGGCAGTCCCAGATCGCTGGTAATGACGAACATAAATGGGCGGTCCAGCACAAAATCCACCTGCTCCTCGGGCGGCATGGCGCCGCCGGCCACAGCCATCACCGTGTAGGCAGCCGCAACGCAGCCCTCTTCGTCCACCATAACCCTGGCGCCGTGGCTTGCCTGGGAGAGATAGAGTCCCTCCCCATCTTCGGTCAAAGGCGAAAAATCCGCCTTGTCCCCGTCAAACACGTCTCTGACACCCAGTTTCATAAGGCCGTCTTTCAGGTTGATGTTGGAGGCCGCGTCAAACTTTGGCATGGACAGGTTGATGGTCAGGAATTTTTCATTTTCCCACTGGCTTCCGGGCAGAAACAGTTCCATTACCTGGTCATCCATGACCAGTTCCTCCACAGTCACTCCCTCGTCCGGAAGGATCAGCCACATTCCTCCGCTGTTCTGAAGGCTTTTGCAGACTGCCCCGAATTGATCGCCCCAGCAGTAGGTCCCTGTTCTGCTCTGACGCATAAAATCACAGGCAGTATCCCCCTGTGTGCCGTGAAAGATCTGTTCTCTTGTGTCGGACTCATAAAACTCGTCGGTCCATTTGGCGCGGTAATAGATGGCGGAGGCCAGGGCCATCAGGGTGTCGTCAGTCATATGGACGCCCAAGGTCTGCTCTTTTAACAGATCGCCGGTCTGTTCATTGAGCCATGCCTGCAGCTCTTCATCCAGCTTTTGGGACCCCATGGTTCCCCAGAAGGAGGAGGCGTGATACTGTTCTGCCAGAAGTTCCAGAGTCTCTCTCTTAAAGGGGACGCGCTCGTCCAGCCACAGGGAGTTGGCCAGAAGGCTGGTGACAGCTCCGTCCTGACAATAGGCGGCCTTCCAGACCTGGCTGGCCTGACTCCGTAAATCCTCCGGGGAATCCGCCCCCAGCAGGGTCAAAATCTGCTGCCTGCTGCTGCCGTCCACAGTCTCCGCCAGCATACTGAGAGCCATATATACATTTACAGGGGAACAGATCCTGTTTTCACTCTGTCCCTGGGGCAGATCCGGATCCGGGGATTCGGTGAGAAACTGGCGTATGGAAGAGACAAAAAACGGGTTCAGGCTGTCAGCCCATTCTGTGGAGACCTCCCTTCGGCTTCTTTGCTGCTCCCACCAGACATCGTATACCTTAGAAAATCCCTCGCTGTCAAATTCCCCTGTCTTCGGGTCGATAAATTCGGTTTCGTCCGGGTAAGAAGCCATCTGGGGGTAGACCGCGGTTATCCTATGGCCGTCCTCCCTGTGGGTATCTGTCTCTGGCGTTTCTGTCCCGGTACTTTCTGTGCCGGCGTCTGTGGGCCCGGCGTCGGCGGCTTTGCACCCGGCCATAGCCCATGCCCATGACAACATTAGTATTGCCCATATGATCAGCTTTTTCATGCGGATGCTCTCCCTCTGTGGTTCCTATTGAAAAATACGTTCTGGTTTCCGTATCTCTTCAAACATTCGATGAACTTTGTCACAGTTCAAGCCATTGTTTTACTGTTTCTACCGGTACTTCGGAAGCTTCAGCAATATCTCCTATGGAAACTCCCTTTTGGTATAGTTTTCTTGCTGACCGTTTCTCCTTTTCTGCAGCTTCTTTCGTCATTGCGTCAGTCACTTCTTTAGTTACTTCTTTAGTTACTGCTTCCGTTACTGCTTTAGTTACTTCTTTAGTTACTGCTTCCGTTACTGCTTCCGTTGTCTCATTAACCACCCTTTTCCAATAAGCCCTCTGGATATACTCCTCATCAAACAATGCCATCATGATCGATATCGCCTCGCCTTCTTTAGATTTCAAATACTCTGCTAACACGTCTTTATCCTTACAAATGCGGATTGTTTCTAACACTGCTTCCCTGGTATAGCCATGTCTCTTTACCTGCTCCGTGTATACTTTTGAAAATTCTACGTACTGGCTTATAATATCCTTGCCTTCGCCTCCGTACAATACCTTGGCCTTAATCTCAACGGAACACTTTTTACCCTGGAAGAATTCCTCTGATAAAGTAATGTATTCCGGCTGATTAGCCCTCTTCCCTACAAAGACAATATATAACTCCGCTTCCGGAAGTGATACTTTTGTACTGCTGTACAAATCCGCGTCTTTCATTCTGAAATAATTATGATACGTCTCTGCCAAATATAATAACATCCGGATCAGAATATTCATTGACCAAGTGGATTGGGCCTCGGTCAGGATGATGACTTTATCCTTATTTCTGAAGCCGACATCATTATAGATTCCATCTGTCAGCACGTTCCTGATCGTGATGTCTGTTAAGTCCTTTTCCGTCGTCTCCGTATCTTCCGGATGCAGGGCCTGGTATAGCTGCAACAGATATTTCTTGTCTCTGAACAGATCGCAGAACACGGAGTCTTTTGCCGTGTACCTGGCAATCGTATCTTGTCCGTCCACTTCCGTATTTGTTTCTTTTTGTGGATTGTCGCCCATAGTCCCTCCTTTGTAGAAACTTTCTATTTGCATTATATACTGTCCAGGAAACTATTTCAAGCCTTTTGAAGCAAGAGGATAGTGTAACTTTACCTGGGGACCCATATGGACAGACTTCCCCCTTCCCCCATT
>CAJUFP010000131.1 GCA_910585645.1 uncultured Hungatella sp.
GATGTCGTCTTGTTTTTTTATTTCTTAATATTCCCCAGGTAAAGTTACACTATCTCTCTGTACCCAGGAAATTCCTTAACTGACTCTAACCCGGATAAACCGGAACTTTAATTTCGTCATATTTGATATATGATTAAGTGAGCAAAGGCGGAGTTAGTCGTGGAGCCAGAGAGAGAAGGGAGGCTGTGTGCCGTTCGGGCTCATCGGAATGTTTGGCATATCTGAACCCGGACAGGACATCTCTCCTTCTCTGTCTGGCTCCGCGACTCCCCCGCCCCTTGCTCACTCAACAATACACCAATAATTTTTCGTAAAAAAATCATTCTTAAGCTCCAAAAAAGCCTGCAATATACTTGTTCAGAGACAGTCCTAAAAAAATTTATAACCGGTAATATTTTCGATACTGAATTGGAGTCATGGAATATTCCCTTTTAAAAAGTTTGATAAAATAATTTGCGTCAAGAATGCCAACCATAGTGCTTATATTTTGAACGCTTAAATCCGTATTCGACAAAAGGCGGGAGGCTTGTGTCAAACGTACCTTTTGAATATAATTGCCTGGAGTCCTTCCTGTCTCTGCCTGAAAAACAGAGATAAGACGGTTGATATTGACGTTAAGCTCATCTGCTAATTGCTTCACGGTTAAATTTTGTGAATAGTGATGTTCAATATAATGCATTGCGTTTGATACAAGATTGCTGTATTGATGGTTTTTGTGAGAAAGGATTTCCTTGCAGAAAGCATTAACCATCTTTTCCTTTTCTTTAAAAATTTCCTCAACCGATTTGGCTTTTTGGGTCGTGATAGTATTTTGGGTGGACACTAAATCGATAACAGCGGCGGGGAGTCTGGCGCGCATCGCCGAGATTCTTACCATTGTACGTACAATAGCAGCCCCAATCCGTTCACTTTCTAACGTAGTTCCAAGTTCTTTTAAAAAGGCCACATCCCTCTGCATATTTCTTAAATTCAAAATTGCGGCGTGAAAATTTCCGTTTTCAACATCTCTCATAAAACGTTGTTCCAGTTGATAACGTTCCTGAATTAATTCCGAGTAATTTTTTCGAAAAGAAAGGTCAGACTCCTGTTTCTCCGGTAAATTAGGCTTATTCGATAAATTGATATATTCCACCTCCCGATCTTTGGAAGATGGCTGCAGAGTATGAAGAAGAGAGCAAATGATATGTATCGCATTTTCTTCGCTGATAACGGGAAACTGGCTTCGGTACGATAACAGGTCATTAGAAGAACATGTGGAAAGCTGATGATGACTAATATATTTCATACAGTCCTGTTTTGTCATAATCAGAGGACAGAGAGGGCCTGCGACAACAGGAGTTTCATCTATGAGAAACAAGATAAAATGGATATCAAACTGGTCGGTAATATAGTATAGTTTATCGGCAGCTAATGTCAGACAAAGCCGCTTTAAGGCAGCAGGATTCAAGAAACTTTGTATGGTATGAAGCATATAGGTTTCACTGAAAGACTGTATAACTTCGTCAGTATCCAGGCACTGAACTGACAAGTAACAGATATCATGGATTAATTGTTGGGCGACTTGAAAGGACTGGGATATCATAAAAATCTCCTTTTGTGATAAAATACTATTTTACATGATTTTATTCTATCACACAACAAAAAAATATGCTACTATTTTTATAGACAATTCGAATTGCAAAAATTACATAAAGTGAGGAGAAGTCATGAAAGAAAGTGGGCAAAAGTATGTTATGGAGAAGGGAATCCATAGAGTAGAACCATGGAGAATCGTTGGATTTTCAGGGGTAAATCTGGCAGTAAACCTGTATATGGGTTTAACTATGTACATGTCTTACTATTTAAATGGATTTGTGGGCATGGCTGTTATTTTTGCTTCCAGTTTTTCCACCGTTATGAGGTTGTGGGACGGGGTAACGGACCCTATGGTGGGATTTGTGGTTGACAAATTTGGATATCGAGCAGGGAAAACCAGAATCTGTATGACCATAGGCGGTGTTCTGCTCTTTGTCAACAGTTTCTTCATGTTCCGTGTTACCCATCATCTGCCGGAAGGCGGAGCTGCAAGAGGTATCTTTTTTACCGTATTTGCGCTGCTGTTCTATATCGGCTATACGTTCCTCAACGTAAGTATGCATACTGGTAATGTGTGCCTGACAAACGATCCGGGACAGCGTCCGTTTTTAAGTGTTGTGGGGACAATTTTAGTGCGGATGTCCCGTTCCCTGGTTCAGATTTATGTGGCAGGTTTGGTGGTAAAGTATGGAAAAATGTCATCCATCGGAGTATTTGAGGATATGTGGCTCTTAACCGCCGTGGCGGCAAGTATTTGTATTGCGATCGCTTTCGTTTCCATTGCGCCAAAAGACATTCCTGCCTTTACTGCCATCACGAAAGAAAAGCAGGTTGTAAAATTTAAAGACTACATAAGAGTATTGAAAACCAACAAACCTCTGCAGATGCTGATTGTATCGGCAGCCACGGATAAGCTGGCTTCCAGCTGCAGAATCAGCGCGGTCAGCGTTGTGGTCTTTGGCATTATTATTGGCAATTTTCAGCTTAATGGAGGCTGGTCTCTCTATACGACCATTTTGGGGCTGGTGATGATGACCCTTGGAGTTGGAGCCATCGGCGGGAAGCTGGGGTTAAAGAAAGCCATGCAGGTAGGAAGCTGGGGAGTTGTAATCTTTAATACCATTATCGTGGCGCTGTTTGTGGTCGCGGATCCGAAAACCCTCAATCTGCCGGGATATGTAAATGGATATGGGCAGGCATTTACAGGATTTACATTCTTCACAGTGGCGCTGTTTTTATTATCTATTCTGGGAGAAGGCTCTCAGATGATTTGCACTTCCGCTATTCCACCGATGATTGCGGATATTAATGATTATGAAGCCAGCCGCAGCGGAAAATATATGCCGGGCATGGTAGCTACCGTGTATACGTTTATCGACAAGCTGATTTCTGCGGCGGCTCCGTCTTTAGTGGGAATCGCCTTTGCCTGGATTGGATTTGCAGACAAGCTTCCTGATGTGGATACCCCCGGCACAACAGCCCTTTTTGTATTCGGATTATTTTTCTATTACGGAACTTCCATACTGGGAGCATTGTGCAATACCATTGCCATGAAGTATTATGAACTGACGCCTCAGAAAATGGAAGAGGTAAGGGAAAAGATGGAACAGTTAAGACATGAAGGTTAAAGAGAGGAATAACCGATGGAACATATCAATTCAGGCTGGGAGTTTCAGAAGCTTTATCAGACGGATATAGACAGCATCTGCAATATGGAGGAGATTTCTTTTGACAGGGAGGCATTTGAGCAGGTGGATTTGCCCCATACATGGTATTCGGAGGAAAATCCTTATAAGGGAACGGCCGTATACCGAAAAAAAGTAATGCTGGATTATAAAGAAGGTAATCAGGTTTTTCTTAATTTTCAGGCAGCAGACCGGTGGTGCAAGGTATTTGTCAACAGGCATTATGTGGGAGAACATAAAGGAGGGTATTCTGCTTTTACGTTTCCTATCACCCAGTATTGTGAGCCTGGGAAGGAGAATGAACTGGATATTTTTCTGGATAACCGTTCCTGGGAGGAAATCTCTCCGCTTACAGGAGACTTTACCGTATTCGGCGGGCTGTATCGGGGTATAAACCTGATCATTGCGGAACATGTATGCTTTGACCGGAGCTATTATGGAACATCCGGATTGATTGTGCGTACAAAAATTCTGGAGGATGGAACAGGAGAGATTTTGGCGGAGCCTCATTTGTACAATGCCAAAGGGAGAGACGTTCAGATCGATTATCGTGTGCTGTCGCCAAGACAGGAGATAACTGCCTGCAAAACAGAATTGGGGGAGAATATCTGCCACATAGAAGTTCCGAATCCCGTTTTGTGGAACGGATTAAAAAAACCGTCCCTATACTGCCTGCATGCGGAGCTTAAAGCAGAGGGAAAAGTGGTGGACCGCGCGGAAATACCCCTGGGATTTCGGAGTATTTCCATAGACGGAGAAAAGGGATTCTTTCTCAATGGGGAGAATATAAAACTTAACGGGGTTGCCAAACATCAGGATTATGACGGCGTGTTTAACGCAACAAATGAGGATCATTGGAATCAGGATATCCATGATATTTTAGAAATTGGAGCCAACAGCGTCAGGCTTTCCCACTATCAGCATCCCCAGGAAATGTACCGGCTGTGCGATGAACAGGGGCTGGTTGTCTGGGCGGAGATTCCCATGCTTAAGATGACAGAACGTGAAGCTTTGCTGGAGAATGCGTGCAGTCAGCTGAAAGAACTGATTTTGCAGAATATCCATCATCCGTCTATCTGCTTTTGGGGAATCCAGAATGAGATTGCCATGTTTGGCGAGAATCAGGGGATGTATGAGCGGGTGAAACGTCTTGGGGATTTGGCCAAACAGCTGGACCCTTCACGAATCAGTTCCTGCGCCAATCTGTTTTGCGTAAAAAATGACAGCGTTTTAAATCAACTTACGGAGGCAGTAGGATACAATATTTATTTCGGATGGTATTACGGAGAGATGAAGGACAGCGAGGCTTTTGTGGAAAAGTTTCATGAGGAGAATCCCCATATACCCCTGGGGATCACGGAATATGGAGTGGACTGCAATCTGGCGTTCCACTCCCAGGAACCCAAGGTAAAAGTCTATTCCGAAGAATTTCAGGCTTTGTACCATGAAACCGTTTATCCCATGTTTAAAAGCAAGCCATACATATGGGGGACTTATGTGTGGAATTTGTATGATTTTAGCAGCGAGATTCGGGATGAGGGCGGTTTGAAACATAAAAACGGCAAAGGACTCATTACATTTGACAGAAAAATTAAGAAAGACGCATACTATTATTATATGGCTCAGTGGTCATCGAAGCCATTTGTAAAAATAACCCAGAGCCGGTTCGTTAAGCGGGAACAGCCTGAAATATGCATTACCGTATATTCCAATCAAAAAGAAGTGGATCTGTATGTAAACCAAGATTGCTATAAAGGTTTTTCGGAGTCCGGAGTTTTTCATTTTTATAAGATTGCTCTTAGACAGGGAGAAAACAGGGTAAAAGCAGTAAGCGGGGAATGGGAAGACGAGGCTGTGTTCTGTGGGGTAACGGAAAAAGAACTCTCTTATGTTTATGTCGATTCCAACCCGGGTTTAAACGTAAAGAACTGGTTTACGGATGTAGTTGAAGAGGAAAGGATGTTTCCTAAGGGTATGTTCTCTATCAGGGAATCCTGCAAAGATCTTTTGGAAAGCGAGCAGGCGATGGCGGTGATAGAAGAATTTTCGGCGGAGTTAGCAAAGCAGATGAGGGAACGGCAGGGAATGATGCCGCTGGAGCGTATTTTAAGTTACATGAAAAAAGAAGTCACAGATGAACAGTGCAGAGAATTAAACGAGAAGTTAATTCAAATAGCAAAGGGAAAAAAGTGAGGATTTACAGATGGATGAATCTTTGAAAACGGAAGCTCCGAATTGGCTGGACGGTGTATTGGTTAAGCTAAAGACAAAAGTAAAACAAGAAGCCGAGAGGCTGGGTGATATCATACCGTATATACCCAAAGATGGAAAATACAGGGATATAGATACCGGGGAAGGTATCTATATGTGGACCAATGGTTTTTGGGCGGGAATTCTCTGGCACTTATTTTATGAGACAGGGGATTGTATCTATGCTGATACTGCCAGGAAAATTGAAACAAGATTGGACGGGGCCCTTCATGGATTCGAAGGACTGTATCATGATGTAGGGTTTATGTTTTCATTATCTGCGGTTGCCGATTACCGCATTACAGAGAACAGGCAGTCAAAAATACGGGGGCTCCATGCGGCTACAATTTTAGCCGGGCGATATAATCCTACAGGAGAATATATACGGGCCTGGAATCAGCCTTCATGGACAAAAGAAGATGTATCTGGATGGGTTATTATTGACAGCATGATGAATTTACCGCTGCTATATTGGGCCGGTTTGGAAACAGGCGATTCAAGATTCGGGGACATCGCCGTCCGCCATGCAAATACAATCTTACGGTATGGACTGAGGGAAGACGGGAGCACGAATCATATCATTGTGCTAAACCCGAAGACAGGGGAGTTTGTGGATAATCCAAGGGGACAAGGGTTTGCTTCCGGCTCATCCTGGAGCAGAGGCCAGGCATGGGCATTATACGGATTTGCCTTGAGCTATCGATATACGGGAGAAAAAAAGTTTTTGGATGCTTCAAAACGTTCTGCCCACTATTGTATCGCGAATCTGTCATTAAACGACTGGCTGCCGGCAGTAGATTTTCGTTCTCCGGAGCATTTTGCAAAATTTGATTCAACCGCGGGAATGGCGATTGCGGCAGGACTGCTTGAACTGGCGGAACATGTGGATGAATATGAGAAGGAATTGTATGATAAATCGGCAGTCAAAATTTTGAAAGCCTGTGAAAGGAAGTTCTGTAACTGGAACCCTGAGGAAGATGGTATTGTTACAGGGGGAACCGTCCTTTATCACAGCAAAGAAAACGCGAATGTTCCGATTATTTACGGAGATTACTTTTTTGCGGAGGCAGTTATGCGTTTGAGAGGGAAGCATATTTTGCTGTGGTAATGTTAAAAAGAGGTGCCCAGAAACCCAATCGATGGTATCTGGGCAAATTTTTTCCGTATGGCAATTATTGCAGCGCAATGAAAAGGCCTACCCAAACAACTCCTTATACAACCTCTTTGCATAATTATCCGTCATCCCGCTGATATAATCCGTCACCATCAAGATCCGCAGATACAGCCGGTCCCCCTCCCCCTTCCCCCGGGCCTGATGATGGTACATACTCTTGTAAAACCCGGATATCATATCCACAGACCGCCGCTCAATAAACGTGACCGGTTCCCCTGTGTCATACTTCACTGCCGCTGTCATAAACTGCCCCAAAAGAGAATCAATCACCCTGCGCCCCAAAAGCTCTGTCTTAATCTTCACGGAGCTGGTGTAGATAAACTCCTCACTAAGCCTGGAAATAGCCCGGATAATATGCCCGGAAACCGTCCCCTGAAACAAATCCCCCTCCAGAGTCCCCTCCATAATCCGGTCATACTGCCTCACAAACCCATCCGCCGCGTCCCTCACCATCACTTCCTGCATAAACTGATTCCACCGCTGCACCGCCGTCAGTTCCGGCTTCCTGCCTCCCCGGTCCATCTCCTGCCCATACATCTGCCGAAGTTTCCTTACGCAAGCCCTGACGCCCTCTATCATTTCTCTGTCACATCGCCCCCCATCCTCCAGCATCTGCCCGTACCGCTCCATCTCCCCCGCGATCCTGGAAAAATTCAGCACGTTCTTCACCATGGCATCCTCCAGATCAGAAGCCCGGTACGCCATATCATCCGCCGCCTCCAGAAGATAGGACAGTGGATGCCTTCTGCCGTTCATCCCTGTACACCTGTCAATCTCCCGAAACAAGTCGTACTCCGCCTGGTTATACCCCCTCTTCCCATACTTCCCCTTCCCATTCTCCGTAAGTTCCTGTGAGGACACCGGATACTTAATGATAGAGGCCAGCACGCCGTAAGAAAGGTTAAACCCTTCCATCCTCCCCAGATAAGGCGTCCTGGAAAGGAGCCGCAGAGACTGGGCATTGCCCTCAAAATGGTACAAATCCTGAACCTGCCACGGACTGAGCAATTCCAAAACCCGCCTCCCGCCCAGCTCCATCTCCCCAAGATGGGCCTGAAACCACTCCCGCACCGCGTACTCCCCAAAATGCCCAAAAGGCGGATTCCCGATATCATGAACCAGCCCCGCGCACAAAAGCACATCCGAAAACTCCTTCTCCCAGTGGCACAGAAACCATTTGTCCCTGCCCTCACCCCTCAATCTCTGAAACACCAGCTCCCCCAGCCGTTTCCCCATGGCCGACACCTCCAGGGAATGGGTCAGACGGGTCCTCACATAGTCGTCCTCCTCAAGAGGAAACACCTGGGCCTTATCCTGCAGCCTGCGAAACAGCGTGCTGCACAGAATCGTGTCATAATCATTCCTGTAAATCCCCTGCCCGTCATCCTCCCGTTTTACAAACCTCTCCTTGGAAAGCAGCCTCTCCCACTCCATATCCACCCCTCCATAAGCGATTTTCATACGATTTCTAATGAGAAGTCAGTATTGTAACACTATTATTGGATTTTTTCAATACATTTCATACCATTTATCAGCTTATAACCAAAATCACTTGTATAGAACCATACAAAGTTTTATAATATACAGTAAGAAAGAGAGGTTCCTATGAGTGTAAATCAATTCCATTTACAGACAATACCTGGTCATAACCACTGTGAAGCTGCGGAAAATACGCCTGTCAATGAAGCCTATATCACAGCCTGCGAAAAGAGAAGAAAAAGTGTCGAAAAAGCCCTGGCAATCATTTTAACAGCTACAAATGGCCCTGACGAAACATTTATGCGTGTGCTGGACTCCTACATCTGGGGAAAGCTCTCCTTAGAAGAAATGGAAACCCGAATCGACCAATTAGAATATTTGGGAGTATAATTTATGAGCGGCGGAAAATACTGTTATCCAAACAGTGAAGTTTTGATAAATAAATACAATCTCCACGACAAAGCACTTTTAGAAAAACTGGAGATACAGAAAGTAACGGCAAAACTTCTGGGTCTGGACATAAATCCAGACCGAATCCCCTGCACCTTTGATACAATCCATTTAACCAATACCCATAAATATCTGTTCGGCGACCTGTTTGAATGGGCCGGAACCTTTCGGGACGAAAATCTATATAAAAGCGAAAGGGTCCTTTCAGGAGGTTCCGCCGAATATGCGGATTATCATCATATCAGCGGAAAATTAGAACGATTATTTCATAAATACAAAACCTTTGACTGGACAGAAAGAAATCATTTCAGCCATGTGGTATCTGATTTTTTATTGGAATTATGGAGCATCCATCCATTTAGAGAGGGAAACACAAGAACCTGCATCACATTTCTCTGGCATTATTTAAATGGAAAGGGAATCAACTTTCAGGTAGAGCTGCTTCGAAATAACCCAATGTATGTCAGAGACTCTCTGGTTATGGCAAACTATGACCAAAAACAATATCTGGCCAAAATCATAACCGATGCACTTACTGATTTAACCCTGCAGAAATCGTATGATGAAACCAACATCCCACTGCAAGAGGCCTATCAGATTGCAAAAGCAGATTATGAAGCTTTCCGTGAAAGGTATTCCATCAAAAAACCTTAACTAAATAAAAAATATCCCCTTCAGAGGCATATGCACTTAATCCGTCTGCCCTTTAGGGGATATTTCACATTCCCCTCACCCCACCCCCGCATTCCTCCCATAAGCCTTCACCGACACCCAATAAAAAGCCCCAAACACCGCCATCACCACCCCAACGCTGACCACATTCACCATCCCCAGATCCGCGTACATCATCTTCCCAAGAGCCCCCACAGAAAACAGCGACGAAACCGCCATCACCCCGAAAGTCGCCCCGTAAGCCACCCCCAGCTCAGCCATAATAGACTTCCGAAGGCTCTCCCGGTCAAACCCCATTTTCACCATAACCCCGTACCGCTCCCTCTCCTCAAACCCGTCATTGTACAACTTCATAAACATAATACTGCCGCCTGCCAAAATAAACACCAAGAACATAAAAATACAGATCGAATACGTCACCTTCACCCAGTCCAGCTCACTGCTCTCAGGGTCCACGGCCACTCTGCCCAGGTTCTCCCTCTCATCAAGCCCCGCCATCACCCCGTCCACACTCTCCTTAGCCTCCTCAAACCGCTCCATATCCCCGATTCGATAATTGTAGGTGTACATCACCTGCCCCATTGGCAAAAGCCGCTCATACTCCCTGTCGCTGACCGCGTAAAAACTCACGCTCTCCTGCAGATACCCCAGATACGGATTCACAGTCTCCTCCACCTGCCGGTAGGCCCTTCCCCCGATCTCCACCTCTCTCCCCTGCGTATCCGTGATCAGGGACATAAGATGAAGGTGGGACACCTGTATCACCTCATCATCCCCAAGGCTCTCCGTCTCAAAAGCCATGCCCGTATCCTCCGCCGCCTGTTTCAGCCTGGAAAAAGGAAGAACCCCATACCTTGCAGACCCAAACCGTCCCGCATCCACCGCCGAAGAAGGAAGGCTCAGCACCGGAATCACAGAAGAGGCCGCAATCTCACTGGATTTCTCAATAGCCTCCCTGGCCCGCCTATCCAGATCATCCCTGGAACTTAACAGTTGAAACGTGTACGTATTCTCAAACTGTATAATACTGTCATATCTTCCCCTCATGGCAAACCCGGTGGCCAGGGCAGTCACCGAACACAGCATCAAAACGCACACCATGGCATAGGTCCTGTAATTCTTCCTCATGCGGAAAATAACGCTGTTAACCCAGAGCGTCCTCTGCCTCTGGTACAAAAACCCCTTATTGTCCGCCAGAGACTGAAACACAAAAGGAAGCAGCCCGCCAAACAACAGGTAAACCCCCGCTGTCACAAGCACCACCGCCGCAAAAGCATTTCCCATGGTCCCCGCGCTGCTCTCCTTCACAGCCAGAAAATACCCGGTCCCCAGCACATGGATGCCCAGCACCGCCTTGATGGCAAGAAAGCCCAAATTGGTCCTCACATACTCATTCTGTTTCGCCGCCAGAATCATGTTGAGAACACTGCTCCTGACAATGCTCACATACCCCTTCACCGCAAAAATCAAGTACACCGCCAGGAAAATTTCCGCCGTCAAAATCATAGGCTTCATTCCCGGCAAAAATCCGATCTCCACCGACACCTCCGAAACCGCCAGCAAGATCATCTGAAACAGCCCGGAGCACAAACCTCCCAGCGCCAGCCCCAGAACAAGCGCCGCCAGCCCTGTAAAAGCAGTCTCCAGAAAATACAGCTCCCCGATCTTCTCATTGGACAGCCCCATAAACATGTACACGCCCATCTCCTTCTTCCGCCTGGTGAGAAACACATTGGTGGCGTACCAGATAAAAAAGAACATAAAACACCCCAGCACAAAAGAAATCACATTAATGATGATGGCCACATACTCCCCGTTTCTGGACCCCAGCACCTCAAAAGCCCCGGAATACCGGATGTTCTGAAAATTAAACAGCACCAGTATGGTAAACGCCATGGACAAAATCAGGGACAGATAATTGCGGAAACTGTTTCTGAAATTCACAAACGACAGCCTTACGATTCCCATGAAAAATCACCTCCCATAGAAGCCTGGACATCCACAATCCGGTCAAAAAACTCCTTCCTGTCCGTCCCCCTGCTGATCCTGCACCGGATAACCCCGTCGCTTAACATGTACACATCCTTTGCGTAGGAAGCGCTGAACGGGTCGTGAGTCACCATCAGGATGGTGGCCTGGCCCCTGTCATTAACCGCCCGCAGACACTCCAAAAGCTCCCGTCCCGCCTTGGAATCCAGAGCCCCCGTGGGC
>CAJUFP010000132.1 GCA_910585645.1 uncultured Hungatella sp.
CGTCCCTTGAAAGTCTGTTTTTGGAGGTAGTGAAATGAGTGGATATATTGCTTTTGTAAAAAAAGAATTTACGGAAAACATGAAGAATTACCGTTTTTTTATTTTATTTGCGGTTTTTCTGATCTTCGGTATTATGAGCGCATTTCTCGCAAAGTTTACGCCGGAAATTTTATCAGCTTTAGCAGCAGATATGGAAATGATTTCTGAACCGGTCGCTTTGGACGCATGGAAGCAATTTTACAAAAATATATCCGGCGTCGGGTTTAGTGCATTTATTATTCTATATGGCAGCTGCTTATCCGGCGAATATTCCAAAGGTACGTTAGTCTTAATGGTAACGAAAGGATTGTCGCGCAAAGCAGTCATTCTTGCAAAATATACAGTGGCGGCTGTCCTTATGACAATCTGTTACTGGGTGAGTTTCACAGCTACTTATGGCTATACAGCTTTTTTATGGCATGATACCGGCCTTTTTCATGTCGCGCTTGCGGCCTTTGCCCTTTGGTTAGTCGGCTTCCTGTATTTAAGTATTTTAATGATTGGCTGCGTCATTTTCAAGCAAACCTTTACAAGTATCCTTTTTACTGGGGGTATTGTTGCTGTTATATCTTTACTTGGTATCGCCAGGCCGATTGCTAAATTCAACCCGTTCATTTTATCATCAAAAAATGTGGATTTACTTTCCGGTGAAGCAGTACCGTCGGATTTTATGATACCTGCCTTGATTTCTGTCGCCATATCAACTTTAGGGCTGTTGATTGCGATTAAACTCTTTAATAAAAAACAGTTATAACATACGCTGATAAAACCGAAGGGAACTTTCCTATAAGCAAAAACAAAAGGGCATTATGCCTATTCTTTTCCTTGAATCCCCAAAAGATAATCCGCAGACGCATGAAAGTAATCCGCAATCGCCACAATCTCATAATCCGGTACGAACCGCTTTCCCTGCTCAATTCTCAAAATTGTCAAATCCGTAAATTCAAACCCTTCCGTCTGCAGCCGTGCGGCAAGTATTTTCTGAGAAATCCCCTGGGCTTTCCGCAATTTTTTCACTTTGCTTCCAATAATATTCTTCGACTCACCGTTCCAGTAAATCTTCATGTCCTTCCCAATTTCTAAAGATGAAGTATATAGGATTGATTTAGCTCTTGGGTATTTAAAGTGTTGAAGAAAATGGTTTGATTTATGCTTTTTGGGCATGAATTGAAATGCAAAATGGGTATGGGAATCTGTATTGACACATCGTCAGAATAAATGTACAGTAATTGTAATGACGCGGCGTCAGAATAATATTGCTAGATAAGCCTGAAGGAAACGGGCCAGGCGGACGAGGAGGTAATGAATATGCAGGCAAAAGCACCAGAAACGAAACCTTTTGGAGAAGAGGCATTTGCTCCAACAAACAGGACGGTCATCCGATGGCTGGGCAATGCGGGAGCGCTGATTAACAGCAGGGGGACGACGCTCATGATCGATCCGGTACTCAGTGGTTTTGATATGCCGTTGCTGATTCAAGTGCCCATAACGGAGGAAGAGGTTCCCCATGTGGATGGGATTCTTCTCACCCACTGCGACAACGATCATTACAGCAGGGCCACATGCGGAAAGCTGGCGGAAAAGACGAAAGAATTTCACGGGCCTCACTATGTTGCCGGATTATTGAAAGAAGAACTGGGCATAAGCGGCGTGGGGCATGATATCGGAGAACGGTTCCAGGTCGGGAATGTGGCTGTAACCCTGACGCCGGCAGACCACGCATGGCAGAACGAATCCCCGAAACACCATACAAGGGATTTTAAAATGGAGGATTTCTGCGGATTCTGGCTGGATACGCCGGATGGCAGTATCTGGGCCGTGGGAGACAGCAGGCTGATGGAGGAGCAGCTCCATATGTCCAGGCCGGACGTGATGCTCTTTGATATCTCCGACAGCAGATGGCATATCGGTTTGGAAGGAGTAAAGAAAATGGCAGCTACGTATCCGGATACGCCCTTAATCTTATGGCATTGGGGAAGTGTGGACGCACCGGAATGGAAAGAGTTTAATGGAGATCCGGAAGTGGTGAAGAGCCTGATTGTAAATCCGGAAAGGGTTGTTGTACTGGCGCCTGGAGAAAGCTATTGCCTGAATAAAAGGTGAAATGACAGAACGGGGATTTTAAGCCTTTCGGAATCTTTTGCGGGAGGCTGTTTTGACGAAAGGGAGGCTATATGAAAAAATCATTGTACCTGGTACGCCATGGACAGACCATGTTTAACCGCCAGAAACGGATACAGGGCTGGTGTGATTCTCCTTTGACAGATACGGGAAAACGCCAGGCGGATGGGGTAAAAGACTATTTTGAAAAGAAAGGGATAAGATTTGACCATGCTTACTGTTCCACAAGTGAACGGTGCAGCGACACCCTGGAACGAATCACGGATATGCCCTATACCCGTACAAAAGGGTTAAAGGAAATGTTCTATGGAGAGCTTGAGGCTGAGAGCGAACGTCTGGCCAGCAATGACCCGGTGGAATGCGAGACTTACTATCTCCGTTTTGGAGGGGAATCTTCCAATACGGTAAGGGAACGCATGATTACGACTTTAAGCCAGATTATGGAGAAAGAGGATCACCATTGTGTTTTGGCAGTCAGCCATGGAGGCGCCAGTTTTAATTTCCTTCGGGGAATCGGGACGGATATGGAGAGGTTTGCCAAAGGCCTGACAAACGGCTGTATCTTTGTGCTGGAATATGAGGAGGGCAGGTTTGAGCTGATTGATTATGTGCCCAATCCAATCACCAGTTAAGAATGAGAAACCTGCCCAGGGAGGTGAGTACACAATGCCAAAGGGGGGTGGCCACTCCGATTATGGGAGCAATCGATAAAAATCCGGAGCAGGGGGTAATCCTGCCGGACGAGAAAAGTAACGGGACAGAAATGTAAAAATGCGGAAATGTAAAAATGCCTGAAAAGCATTGAATGAAAGAAAAATCAAGCATTTTACTTGAAGCCTGAATTTCGGTAAGATATAGGTATCAGAGGCGCGCCTGATGAACTATAAAACGAAAGGCATAAGGGTAAAATGAGCAGAGAGTATGAAGGACTTGCCCGGGAAATTCTGGATAAAGTGGGCGGGAAAGAAAATGTGCTGGATGTATATCACTGCCAGACCAGGCTGAGATTTCGGCTGGCAGAGGAAGGGAAGGCGGACCAGGCGGGGCTTGACTCCATGGACGGGGTGGCCAAGGTGCTGATCAGCGGAGGCGTGTTTCAGGTGGTAATCGGTACCCATGTAAAATATGTGTTTGAGGAGATTGACAGGCTGGTGGGTCCGAAAAAGGCAGAGGAGAGCAGGGGAGGAAACCAGGGCGGACAAAAGAGGAATCCGGCGGAAGTGGTGATTGACTTTGTATCCGGAACCTTCCAGCCCATTATTCCGGCCCTTTCCGGAGCGGGAATGGTGAAAGCTTTGCTGGCGCTTTTGGTGGTATTTGAGCTGATTGACAACCAGTCCCAGACGTATTATCTTCTCAATTTGTTTGCGGACGGGGTATTCTACTATCTGCCCCTTCTGCTGGCAGTGACCGAGGCGCAGAAGCTGAAATGCAACCCGATTCTGGCGGCGGGAGTGGCGGCGATCATGCTTCACCCCAACTGGGCAGCGCTGGTAACCGCGGGGGAAGAGGTCCATTTCTTTCAAATCATCCCCTTTACCCTGACCACCTATACAGGCAGCGTGATTCCCATTATCCTGGTGGTTTTAGTGCAGGCGTATGTGGAGAAATGGCTGGACCGGCTGATTCCCAAGGCGGTAAAGCTGGTATTTGTCCCCATGCTGACGTTCCTGATTATGGGCACCCTGGCGTTTTCGGTTCTGGGGCCCATAGGAAGCGTTCTTGGAAACGGCCTGGGTGTGTTTTTCACCTTCCTGAGCACCAACGCAAGCTGGGCTCCGGCGGTTATGATCGGCGGTTTTTTGCCGCTGATGGTCATGTTCGGGCTTCACAACGGCGTGGCGCCTCTTGGTGTTATGCAGATGGCGGATCTTGGGTATGACAGTATTTTCGGGCCGGGATGTGTGTGTTCCAATATTGCCCAGGGGGTTGCCTGCCTGGTGGTATGTCTGCGGACAAAGGACGCAAAGCTAAAACAGATCGCCGGTTCCGCCAGTGTGACCGGCCTGATGGGAATCACGGAGCCGGCTCTTTACGGTGTGAACCTGCCGAAAAAATACCCGCTGATAGCGGCCATGATCGGCGGCGGATGCGGCGGCCTGTACGCGGGACTGACCCAGACCCACCGGTTTGCCACAGGCTCTTCCGGGCTTCCGGCCGTACTGCTTTACATAGGCGACAATTCCATGACCTGTTTTTACAATATTTTGATTGCGCTGGTTATTTCCGCAGTGGTTTCCGGGGTATTGACCTATCTCCTGTCATTGAAATTTGAAGCGGCCGCGGATTTTACGGGGAAAGGGGAGAGCCTGCAGGAAGTCCCGGCAGCAAAAGGGACGGCAGTGCCGGAAGCGGGCAGCAGGGCTTGTGAGGACGGAATCATTTACAGTCCCATGAACGGCGAGATTATCACGCTGGAGGAGATTGGGGACGGTGTGTTTTCCGCAGGCGTTCTTGGACAGGGCTGCGGAATCCGGCCGGCGGAGGGGAAGGTCTATGCCCCCTTTGACGGGAAAGTGATTCTGGTGGCGGACACCAGGCATGCCATTGGAGTCCGGAGCAGGGACGGAATGGAGATCATGATTCATGTGGGGTTGGAAACCGTGGAACTGGGGGGAGAAGGCTTTGACCCGGTGGTGAAAACAGGGGATCTGGTGGCAAAGGGACAGCTTCTCATGAATTTTGACCTGGAAAAGATTGGGGAAAAATACCCTACGGTTACCGCGTTTCTGATTACCAACAGTTTCGTGTATCAGTCGGTGTCACTGGTAAAACAGGGGAGTAGCCAGGTCGGAGAAGTGATGATAAAAGCAGAGAAACAGTAGGGGGGAGAGAAGATGGGAAAAGGAATGAAGGAAGGCTTTTTGTGGGGCGGCGCTACGGCTGCCAACCAGTTTGAAGGCGGCTGGCAGGAGGGCGGAAAGGGAATATCGGTTCCTGACGTGATGACAGGCGGGACCAAATCCTCCCCCCGCCATGTGACGGACGGGATTTTTGAGAATTACCATTATCCCAGCCATGAGGCGGTGGATTTTTATCATCGCTACAAGGAGGATATTGCCCTGTACGGGGAGATGGGCTTTAAAGTGTTCCGCATGTCCGTCAACTGGACGCGGCTGTTTCCAAGAGGGGACGAGGAGGAGCCCAACCAGGAGGGAATCGCATTTTACCGGAATGTATTTTCCGAGTGCAGGAAATATGGGATAGAGCCTCTTGTGACAATCAGCCACTATGAGCTGCCCTATTATCTGGCAAAGGAGTACGGCGGGTGGAGCAATCGGAAGCTGATTGATTTCTATTTAAAATACTGCGGCGTGCTTTTCAGGGAGTACCGGGAGCTGGTGCGCTACTGGCTGACCTTTAATGAGATCAATATTCTGCTCATGGGGGCCTACGGCAATCTTATGGGAGGCGGAATCCTGCCTCCGGGGAAGGATACCCAGGTGGGGGTTCTGGCAGGTCTGGATGAAAGCTGGGATGATGAACAGCGGCGTTACACGGCTCTTCACCACCAGCTTGTGGCAAGCGCCAGGGCGGTGAAGCTGGCCCATGAAATCAACGGGGAGAATCAGGTGGGCTGCATGATTCTCAGCCGCATTGCCTACCCCTACACCTGCCGCCCGGATGATGTGCTCAAGGGCCAGCACACCATGGAGCTTGCCAATTATTACTGCGGCGATGTCCACGTGCGGGGGGCGTATCCGGCTTTTGCCAGGCGGCTGTGGAGGGAGAAGGGGATTGAGATTCCTTTTGCGCCGGGAGATAAGGAGGCGCTGAAAGAGGGAACCGTGGATTTCCTCAGTTTCAGTTATTACTCCAGCAGCACGGCCACGGATGATATGACCGTTCCGGTGGCGGCGGGAAATATGATGCGGGGGCCGGCCAACCCTTACCTGGAGCAGAGCCAGTGGGGCTGGACCATTGATCCCAAAGGGCTGCGCTATCTTTTAAATGAGTTTTACGGGCGGTATCAGATTCCTCTCATGGTGGTGGAGAACGGCCTGGGGGCGGAGGATAAGGTGGAAGCGGACGGCAGGATCCATGATCCTTACCGCATGGAATATATGAGGGAGCATATCCGGCAGATGGAGGAGGCTGTGGAGGACGGCGTGGATCTCATGGGCTACACGGTCTGGGGATGCACCGACCTGGTAAGCGCGGGAACCGGGGAGATGGCGAAACGCTACGGGCTTGTGTATGTGGACAAGGACAACCAGGGCAAAGGGACTCTGGAGCGGAGGCGAAAGGACAGCTTTTACTGGTATCAGAAAGTGATTGCTTCCAACGGAAAGGATTTGTCATAGGGATACCGCTTACGGGGCGGAGAAAAACGGAGGAAAACAGAGAAAAACAGAGAAAGACAGAGGCCAGGTTGGCTTGTCAGGCGGTTTTTGCCCGGTTTTCCATATCCGGCTGCCCGCTGTGGACGATGGCAGATAATGATTCAGACAGGGGAGTTTGAACTATGGCGGCTGCTTTGGGGCAGCCGCCATAGTTATAGGAAAAAGGAAAACCACATGAAACGGTGAACGAAAAACCTGGATGCGCCCGGCAGCGGACGGGCCGCTGCCCATGAAAGTCAGGCAGGTACACGGAGCACACCGGTTGTTTGGCGGCGTATTATATGCGGGGAAAGGAGGCATGGTTTACATGGAACTTCGGGTACTGGAGTATTATCTGATGGTGGCAAGGGAAGAAAATATTACAAAGGCGGCAGAACTTCTGCATATTACACAGCCAACCCTCTCCAGGCAGCTTGCCCAGATGGAGGAGGAGCTGGGAGTCCGGCTGTTTCAACGGGGAAAGCACCGTATTATCCTTACGGAAGACGGGCTTTTTTTGAAGCGGCGGGCCAAAGAGCTGATTGATCTGGCGGATAAGACAAAATCCGAGCTGAAACGGGGGGAAGAAAACTTAAGCGGGACAATCTCCATTGGCAGCGGGGAGACGAAAAGCATGGGTCTGCTTGCAGACTGGATGACTGGTTTTCATAAAGAACATCCCCAGGTGACCTTTGATATTTACAGTTCTACCGCTGACCGCATTAAGGACCGTATTGAGAAGGGACTGACGGATATCGGCCTTTTGACGGAGCCGGTGGAGGTGGGGAGATACCAGTTTATCCGCCTGCCGGGGAAAGCCAGATGGGGAGTGCTGGTGGGGAGTGATTCTGAGCTTGGAGGAAAGGCTGCCGTAAAGGCGGAGGATTTACGGGAGATTCCTGTTTTGCTGCCCAGACGGGATTCTGTGAAAAACGAATTGGCAAACTGGTTTGGCGACGGCTATGACAGGCTGAACCTCCTGGGGACTTATAATCTGGTCTACAATGCCGCTGTGATGGCGGACAGCTCCGGCGGGGCGGTTCTGTGCATGGAACACGATAATCTTTACCGGAATCTGAGATTTGTGCCCCTGGAGCCGGTTTTATCCACCGGGGCTGTGCTGGTGTGGAAAAAAGGGCAGTTCCTTTCACCGGTTATGAATCACTTTGTCCGGTATTTGAGAAATGCCGAAAAGGCATTGGCGCTGAAAGGGGGGAAAGGGACGATATGACGATGGATGAGGTGGGCAGACAGTATGAGATTCCCAGGAACATTCTGGAGGAATATGAAACATGGGGAGGCTGTCATGGAGGAAGGAATGTAATGGGAGCATGGCAGTATGATGATCATGATCTGGAAAACTTAAGTATGATGATGACGCTTCATGACATCGGTTTTGCCGGTGAGGAGGTGGAAACGTATATGGGTCTGGTTCTCCGGGGTACAGACAGCACGGAGGAACGCCTCCGGCTTCTGGAACAGAAGCGCCACAGACTGCTGGATGAGATTCATTTTCAGGAACAGAAGCTGGACCGGTTGGATTATTTAAGGTATGAGATTAAACAGTTTGCACGGTCTGGCAGGCGGGGATAAGCGGACTTTTTTCGCTAAGGCAGAAAACCTCCTGGGATGCGCGCTCTGCGCTTAAGGAAAATGGCTGTGGAGAATGAGGATTTTAGAAATAATGAAAAGACGTTTTACCCGCCGGAGAAGCTGGATGTGATAAGTGCGCCATCTACAGACGGCAGGGTGAGAGTTCTGGAAGTCAGCTTTTTATGTGGATTTATGAAATGTGATTGTAGAGGAAGTCAGATTTTGCTATAATATGGATGTGGCGTTGTACTAGATGAAATCAATTTGCGAGGACATATTATGGAGGAAATTAGGAGAACCTTTACGAAGGTGGTTGCCATTATAGAAAGTGCAAAGAAGAATGCGTATCAAAAGGTAAACGAAGAATTGATTCATATGTATTGGCATGTAGGGCAATTTGTCAGTGAAAGGCAAAAACAGCATCCTATGGAGATTCGTTTATTGATGAACTTTCCAGATATATACAAGATACATTTCCAGGGATAAAAGGGTTTAATCGTCGCGGCCTTTATCGTATGAAACAATTTTATGAAACTTATGCGAATTATGAAAAAGTGTCACCACTGGTGACACAAATCAATTGGACCAACAATCTGCTTATTTTGTCGGGGACAAAAAGCATTGAAGAAAAAGAGTTTTATTTAAGATTATGTATACAGGAAAATTATAGTAAACGAGAGTTGGAAAGGCAACTAGACAGTGCTTATTATGAACGTTATATGTTATCGAAGGGGAAAGCACTGCCTGAAGGGATAAAGAAAATAAATAGTAATCCATTTTTTGATTCCTATGTCGTTGAATTTTTGAATCTGCCAAGTCCATATAAAGAAAATGATCTTAGGAAAGCATTGATCCTTAAAATGCGGGATTTTATTTTGGAACTGGGAAGGGATTTTACATTTATAGATGAAGAATATAAAGTGCAGGTTGGAGGAGAAGATTATGCGATAGATTTATTGTTTTTTCATCGAGGGTTACAATGTTTAGTGGCGTTTGAACTAAAAATTGGAAAATTTAAGCCGGAATATGTTTCAAAGATGGATTTTTACCTGGAGTCGTTGGACAGACAGGTGAAAAAGGAGCATGAGAACCTAAGTGTAGGATTGATCTTGTGTGCAACAAAGAATGATGAGGTTGTAGAATATGCAATGAGCAGGAGCATGTCACCGATGCTTGTGTCTGAGTATAAATTACAATTGCCGGATAAAAAAATATTGCGAGAAAAGCTGCAAGAGTTAATAGATATATCGGAAAATGAAGAAAAGCGGGGATACTGTTAAGTATGATACTATAAATATTTTTTGTGTCATGAGATGAGAGGTTACAAGAGAGGTAATGAGAAGTGCTTGTTAGTAATAGACATAGTGAGAAATTCTCTAGAGGGTATAAAGTTATTAGAAAATTGAAGTAATAAGATTTGCTTCTAAGTTGGAAAATCATAAAAAGGAGATAGGAAGTTTTTTAATCTCTCCGGGTCTATGCAACCGGGAAGGGACTGCCAGGGGCAGAGCTTACCTTATGAAAGGATGGAAGCGTAGTGGAGCAGTGGATTTCGGGGAGATATTCCTCATATCCTTAGGGGCCTTTGTATGGTGTTTATGTGTTGACAGAGGTGACGGCTCCGAAAGGGTATGAGATTGCGGAAGGTATTACCTTTCGGATGTGCCAGCGGTTGAGGAGAAGCCGTCAAAACCGGAGATTCCTTCCGGTGGAGGCGGCCACCGAAGAGATTGAGGAAGCAGTACCTCCGGGCCTGGGGTGCCCAAACCGGAAGCGGTGAACATGGAAGTTAGAAGTATAAATAAAAGCCTTTCCAAAGATTTTTTTGGCGGGGCTTTTATTATTCCGAAAAGCAGGAAATATTATTCCTTTAGAATTGATATGATTCCCTAAATGGGATATACTGTTTAGGAAAGCGAGGTGCGTTCTTATGTATATGACTGTAAAACAGGCCGCGGAAAAATGGAAGATTTCTGACAGGAGAGTTCGTATATTATGTTCAGAGGGTAAAATACCAGGGGTAACCCGTGAAGGACGTAGCTGGATGATTCCGGCAGACGCGAAAAAACCAGAGGACGGGCGATTTAAGACGGCAGAAAGTTTACTGGCAGCTATAGACAGAAAGAAAGAGGAGTTGGATTCGCAGCGCCCGTTGACAGAGGGAGAAGAGGAACGCTTGACGGAAGAGTTTGCCATTGAGTATACTTATAATTCCAATGCGATTAAGGGAAATACCCTGACGCTGCGGGAAACGGATCTGGTTTTGCGTGGGCTGACCATTGACAGGAAACCCTTAAAAGACCATCTGGAGGTGGTTGGACATAAAGATGCTTTTGATTTAGTACGGGATTTGGTAAAAGAGCAGGCGCCTTTATCGGAACGTATCATAAAACAGATCCATTATCTGGTATTGGCAGGTAAGCGGGAAGACCGGGGGGTTTACAGAAAAGTTCCGGTCAAAATTTTAGGCGCCAGGCATGAACCCGTACAGCCGTATTTGATTCAGCCCAAGATGGAGAAGCTTTTGGAAGCTTATGGAGCCAATGAAGAACATATCATTCCCAGATTAGCATGGTTTCATATCAAATTTGAGGGAATCCATCCTTTTATTGACGGAAATGGGAGAGCCGGACGATTGCTTGTAAATCTGGAATTGATGAAAGCAGGGTATCCGCCTATTGATATTAAGTTTTCAGATCGGATATCCTATTATAACGCGTTTGATGAATATTACGTAAAGCATAATCTTGGCGCGATGGAAAAATTGTTTGCAAGTTATGTGAATGTAAGGTTAGACAGTTATTTAGAAATGTTAGGAACTTAAGAAGGATTTTTTGCGTAAATGGCAAAATAATGAAATTGATATATTGTTGAGTGAGCAATGGGGGCGGGGGTGTCGTGAGGCCAGACAGAGAAGGAGAGATGTCCCGTCCGGGTTC
>CAJUFP010000133.1 GCA_910585645.1 uncultured Hungatella sp.
GATATGCCAAACATTCCGATGAGCCCTTAAAGCAGGAAAACACTCGGGGTGAGGCTCTCCTGTTTTCCTTGGTCTCATCTCCATGGCATAAATTCACCCGAACGGCACACAGCCTCCCTTCCCTCCCTGGCCTCACAACGCCCTTCGCCCCGTTTGCTCACCCTCCCTTCCCTCCTCAATCCAAATGATTCTTCACCGCAAACACCGCCAGCTGGGTCCTGTCTTTCATCCCCAGCTTATCAAGAAGCCGGGAGATATTGTTGCGCACCGTGCCCTCCGCCAGAAACAAATCCCCCGCGATCTCCCGGTTGTCCATGCCTCTGGCCACGCGCTGCATGATATCCCGCTCTCTGTCCGTCAGACCAAAGATCCTGGAGTCCGGCGGACTGGAAGCGGTTTTCTCCTTTTGCCCCAAGATCTGCCGCCGTATGCCGTTGAAGACGCCGCCTCCAAAGATTTGTACGCCTGCATGCGCCATCTTTACGGACCGGATCACCGCCTCGTCCTCCATCTCCTTTAAGAGATACCCGTCCGCGCCGCTTTCTATGGCCGCGTCCACGGTCTCCTGGTCGTCAAAGGTGGTCAGGACCAGGATCTTTACCGTGGGAAACGCCTGTTTGATGGCAGTGATGCCCCAGGCCCCGTCATATTCCGGCATGCGCATGTCCATAAGCACCACGTCGGGAAGCTGTTCCTGACAGCGCTCAAAGGCCTCCTTGCCGTTGGAGGCCAGACCTGTCACCTGTATGTCTTTGTCCTGGCTTAAGATGGCCTTCAGCCCCTGGCGCAGGATCTGAATGTCATCCGCGATCACTACCTGGATCATAGTACACCTCTTTCTGTTTGTTCTGACAGGGCAGGGGGATTGACCGGAAGTTCAAAAAAGATCTGAAATCCCTCCCCCTCCGCGGACAAAAACCGGGCCTGACCGCCCTTTTCCTCCACCCGCCTGCGGATCCCCGAAAGCCCGTTGTGCTCTTCTATGGCCGGGCACCCCCGGCCGTCGTCAAATATATAGGCGCTGACCGAGGATTCCTCAAATCTCACGATCACGTCCATGTGGGACGCCCCGGCGTATTTCAGGCAGTTGGTAATGGCTTCCCGCAGGCAGGCGCAGACGGTCAGAGAGAGATGGGAGTATCGGGAATGGTCCTCCCCCTGGATCTCCACCTCCACCTTCAGCTCCCTGACGCTTTCTGCCAGCTGGAACACGCCCTGGCTCACCAGTTCCAGATCCCGCTTCCGGCACATATGGTTGATGGCCCACCGCAGCTCCCGGATGCCGCTTACAGCCAGATCCTGGGCCTGGCACAGGTAATCCGTGATCTCCCGGTCCGACGATCCGCCCTGGCTCTGCGCCTCCTCAAAACGGATCCGGGTCAGTTTGATCAGGGATTGGATCATGGTCAGGGTGTGTCCCGTGGTGTCGTGGACCTCCTGGGCGATGCGGTTTCGCTCCTGCTCAACAGCCAGCTGCTGCCGGGACAAGGCTAAGCTCCTGCTCTTTTGCAAAAGCGCATAATACTCCCCCACATCGGTTAAAAGGATCACCCCCGCCTGGGCGCGGCCTTTGGGGTCAGG
The DNA here is from genome assembly GCA_910585645.1 of uncultured Hungatella sp. GTDB lineage: Bacteria > Bacillota > Clostridia > Lachnospirales > Lachnospiraceae > UBA3402. The sequence continues at coordinate 1,582 of CAJUFP010000133.1, forward strand.
GAGAGGATACTGCTTCACCCGCGCCGCGCTCCCTCCTGGCAGCAAAAGCGCCACGCCCTCTCTCGCCGCCTCTTTGACAGCATCCGGGGAGAGCCTTTCCTCCAGGGCTTTTCCCTCCCGGTCCACAACCGTTCCGCCGCAGAGCTTTTCCCACACCTGGGTACACAAATCCCCGGGCTCCACGTCCACATAGTTTCTGGCCGCCTCATTGCGGCAGGTGACCTTTCCCCTGCGGTTGTAGATGATGACGCCCTCCTCCATAGCGGCGAAGATCTGAGGAAACGCCGCCACATTGACGTCAAGAAAATCATACCGAAACACGGCCGCCAGCATGAGAAAGCTGGACAGCGCAAACATGGGAGGAGTCAGATCAAACCCGGTCCTCACAGCCCCGGACAGATACACCATATTAAAAGCCAGGGGGATGGCCGCCGCCAGAAGAAGAACCGCCGCGTGCAAACCGTCCTCCCGACGCCTCACAAAACGTCTGACCACTGCGCCCATGCCAAGGAACACGCACCCGTAGGTAAACGCCATGTGGAAATAGAACGCCGGACCGTAGATTACCTGCTCAAGTCCAAAATAACGGTAAAACAGGTGGTGCCAGCCATTGGTCAGAAACATCCCGTAGTCAAAGGCGCAGATGGCAAACAGCACAGCCTTTGCCTTTGGCCCCACGGTCTTTGCGCAGTAAGACCAGGAAAACAGAAGCCACCATGGACCGATCAGGCTGATCCCCACATAGGAGACGCCGTAGAGCGCGTACTTCACTGCCAGAGTGGTGGCGTCGGCCAAAAAAAGCTGGGGCAGGCACCAGATGATAATGAGGATCTGGCACATCACAAGAGCATTTGTAGTGTGGTTTTTCTCTGCCCGCAGCATCAGCCACCCGGAGGTGTAGAGGCAGCATGCCACTGCCCCCAGATAGGCTGCCCGCAGCAACACCAACGTCATACCATTCTCCCCTTTCACCGTCTTTTTTCCATAATACCGGCAAATACCAGAAGCCCCACTCCAGCCGCCAAAAGGTATACCCACCAGGCGATGGAGAGCCAGAAACCTTTGGTCATGAACAGGGCCGCCGCCAGGCAGACAGATGCGCAGATCCGCGCCCACCACAGGCAGTTTTTCACCTGAGCCCAGACAAACACGGCCAGACAGATCCCCTCCACCAAAAGAGCGTCCAAAACAAGCCCTGTAAATACCGCGTCCGTACACAGAAGGCTTAAACATATAACATACCCTGCATTGGCCGCGGCGCGCATCCAGGAGACATCTTTCCAGATCACCCTGGCTGCCCACAAAAACCACACCACCGGAAGAAGGCCCATTTCCAACTGCAAAACCCCGGGCCAGCAGACAAAGGGCTGCTGGAAAAAGGCCACAGCCACACAGAGCGCCCAGAGGGTGAGGGCCGACCTTCTAAGGGGCTCCACTGTCATGTACTGCCCAAAATACAGCCCTGCCAGAAGGATATACACAAACCGCCAGGTGTCATTTCCCAGGAATGCCATGTGCAGAATGGGCAAAATGGACAGAATGTGGTGCCAGTCCGCCCGCCAACCTCCCTGAACCCGGGGATCTCTCCTTATGATGGGGAAAAACCGCCGCGCCGCCCCGCCGGACACAAGGAGAGCTGCTGCCGTCCAAAATCCCATCTGGTCAAAGGTCAGCCCCAGCCGCGTTCTGGCCGCAAAGGGAAACAGCGTCATGGCCGCGGCGATGACCAGATGGGGCCACTGCCTTTCACCCAGGTAGAACCAGGCATAAAAGCCGCCGTAAGCTGCCAGGCACAAAACCATCCCGCCCCATTTGCCCTGCCCGCCGCTGTAGAAGCTGACAGAGGTTAACACCATGGCAAGAACCCCAAAAACGTCCCAGAACAGGCTGCGGCCCCGAAAGTCCGCCTTTTGCCTCCAACGGCAGATCCCAAAGCTTACAGACAGGCACAGATCAATGACAGCCATCCGCAGGATAACGTCATCGGTAAGCCACCCGGCTGTGTACAGGATCGTCTCCGCCGCTGCCAGGGCTTTTAGAAAGCCTAAGGTTTCACCTGCCGGCTCTCTCTTGGCCAGAAGCCCAATGCCCGCCGCAGCAGCAGCCACGGAGACTGCCCCGGAGGCGGTAAAGGACAGCAGAGGAATCTGGATCAGAGGACCGTGGCCAACCCCCATGCATCCCTCAATGACCATACACCACACGGAAAACAATCCCCGCGCCATAGTGATGGCGGCAAAGGTCCAAAAATGAATGGGGGCAAAGCTGCGAAATCCTTCTGCCAGAAGCTGCCGCCAGTACACGCTTCCCTCCCCCTGGTCCCCGCTCTGGCTCCAGTCCCCTTCCGGAGTCCATTTCCAAAGGACTGCAATCAGGACTGCGGAGTACAGAGTCATGACGCACAGAAACCCGTTCCACCCCATGGAACACGCTTTCACGAGAAAAAACGCGGTGAGGCTCATGCCCCAGAGGCAGGCCTGGGTGTAAACCCTGTCAGAGAAACGCCTAATCCCGGCCCAGAAAGCGCCAAGAGTCACCGCGCTTCCCACAAAGAGGACCTTCCAGCGGTTCTCCCCATGAAGGATAAACTCCGGACCCAGCAGGTTAAAGTGGGCCGCGGCCAGGACGGAGAGAAACACAAAAACGCTTCCCAGGATGTAGAAGGCTCCAGCCGTCTTTCGGATGCCAAGGACCTTTTGGGACAGGGCGCTTGCTCCGAAAAACATCAGCGTGCAGGCGAAAACCAAGTAGGTCTTGCAGGCGTCCGTAAGGACGGACCATGTGGTGGTGGCAAAAATAAGCCCTGCAAGGACGATAAAGACCACGCCAAGTACCAGGGCCAGAGTCCCAAGCATAGGCCGGAGGGAGGCGCGGCCCCGGGACGGACAGGGAGGAGTCTCCTCCCGTTTTTCGGCAATCTGCCATGGCGGATCCGGCCGGAGGGAGAAATCCCCTTTTAAGACCGGACGGTCCTTCTCCCCGGTTTCAGGGGCATCTGCCAGGGGGACAAAGGCCCGCGCCCTTAACGCGCCCTGTTCCAGTTTTCGGATCTGTTTTTTGTACTTGTCCGTTAACACCAGCAAATAGATGATGATCCCAAGCTGCGCAAAAGGAGCCACAAGCCAGATAAACAATATCAGTATCCATCCCATATCCATTCCCCTTTCCATCTAAAGTATGTTGATCTCTGATACTCTTATTATACGGAAAAGGAATGTGGGACGGTAGATGTCAGCCGTCACTTGTGGGAGTGACATTTGTAACGATTGGAGGGGGAAATCCCCCGGTATCTGTCACCCCGCCACCTGCTGCCGGATCCTGGTGATCAATCCATTCTCATCCACCTCCAGAATATCCCCAAAGATCGCCCCGCCAAAAGGATTCCTCTCCGAGGCAGGTTCCCACTGATCCTTTACTGACCGCTCCTCCCCCGCCACGTCGATGACACAGTCCTTGGCAAGATAAAAACTTCCCTGGTACACAATCTCGCAGGCGCAGCTGATATCATCGCTGTTCCATATCACATAGTCGTCCCCCTCTATCCAGTCAACGATCGCCAGGGCATACTTGCCGTTGTCAAACACGTCCGTAAACACTAGCTGGAACTCCCCGCTTAACCCTGGCGCCGATACGGAGATGACTTTTGCGTCTTTTCCATGCTCCTGAAGGATTTCGGTCACCGTGTACTCCTTCTGGTCAGGGATCAGGCCAAAAGAGAGAGTCATCTTGTCCCCGGGCTTTACCTTCTCAATCGCGTCCCACGGATAATAGACAGGAACGGACAGCACCTGGCCCTTGGCCTCATAGTAATCGCCCATGTCAACAAGCTCCGGGTACCACTCTTTGTAACTGTCGCTCATAGCCGCGTCAATACGGCCATACTCCAAAAGCCCGTTCCACCCAAACAGTCCATGTCTCTCCATGATCTGGCTGTAAATTTCCGCAGTATCCAGGATAGAGCCCAGATCCTCCCGGGCTTTGATAAGCTTCACATTCTCTTTCTCAAAGTCATTTAACACCTCTTCGGAAAACTGATCCGGCTCCACAGTCCCCTCATACCAATCCCTGGCCTCAAAATACTCCTGAAGGTCAGAGGAAGTAAACCGTCTCCCGTGGCGGGCATAGATTTCATTGCGGGCGATCCGCAGGTCGTCCGGTGACGGGCTTTTTAGCTCCTCCCTGGTCAAAAGCCGCACATGGCTTTCCGGGAAAATATATTCCCCGTCCTCATCCGCCAAGGGCTCCATGCCTGTTTCCTCCCCGTCAGAAGCATCGTCGTCTTTGCTCTCATCTGCCGCTGTCTCTGATTCCAATTCCCCGTCGGCGCTGTCTTTTGAAGCTTCTTCCCCAAAGCCTGTCTCTGCGGTCTTATCCCCGCTTATAGTCCCCGCCTGCTCCCCGCCGGAACCTTTACACCCTGCTCCCCAGGTGCAGCAGACACAGATACCTCCCAGGACCATTGCAATCCTCCATGTTCGTCTCATCACAAATCCTCCCCAAAATCCGTTATTCTGTCACAAAAACATAGGCGGCATCGCCCCAGAATCCGTTTTTATCCAGGTTTTCCTGATTCCACCAGGCGGCAAACTCATACACCTTTCCCTTTTCCAATCCCAGAAGCGGTATCTGGCAATAGTAGGTGGTCACACGCTCCTCCCTGGCGTCCCCGTCCTTCACATCCCCGTTGTCCCACTGGCGGATCACCAGCTTATCCGGAGAAAATGCGGTGGAACAGGCATATATCACCTGGTCCATCTTGTTGTAATCCTTAACCGTAAGTCTGGCCGCTGCCCTTAATCCGGCCTCGTCCAGAGGAGCAGAGCCGCAGGCAATGGTTGACGTCATGGTCCCGTCTCCCATATCCGCATTCCAGCTGTAATTTCCCGGCCGGACCTCAAAGGGGTCCAAGGCGCTGGACAACACGTCCTGAAGCTTTAAGGCCGGCGGTTCTGTCAGAAGCAGGTCCGCCCTGGCCTCTCCTTCCTCATCCTCCGGCGCCGGAAAGATCTCCCACGCCCTGTACACGGGAATCCCGTCCCCGGTCTTTTGCCCCGAATCCGCCATGACCACAAAGACCTCCGTGCCGCCCTTAAATCCGCCATCCCCGTCAGATCCGTCCTGACCGGCCAGGTTAAGCAGCCCAGTAATCAGGAAAACCCCCGGAAACTCATCGGTGTCCGAGCTGATAAGCGCCTGGTCTCCCTTTATCTCTTTTATATGAGCCCTGATCCCGACAGATTCCCGCCGCTCCACATCAGAACCTGGCAGATCCTGGCCTTGGAAATCCCAAGCCGCGGCATCCAAACGCTCCATCTCCCGGCTGTCCGTCCCCGGTCCGTCTGTGGTCTCCTCCTCTGTGAGATCCGCGGACTGGCTGGCTGTGGTCCTGTCATCCCCATCCGCTTCCGCTCCACCAGTTCCACTTGCTTCCACTCCACCAGTCCCGTCCGCTTCCACTCCACCAGTCCCACTTGCTTCCACTCCACCAGTCTCACCTGCTTCCACTTCACCAGTCCTCTCCGTTTCCGCCCCTTTCGACTCTGCCGCAAGTTCTGTCCCCCGGGCAGCGTCCGGAGAATTGCCGCAGCCGCAAAACAGAGCCGTTCCCGCTACAAACAGAATTGCCATGATCTTTTTTAACCTCATCCGGTGATCACCTATCCCTTCATCTTCTTTATGACCGTCCCAACCAGTCCAACACACAAGAGAACTGCCATCACCACAGCCAATGCCTTTACCACGGCTTTGAAATAATCCAGCCACAGGGAACACGCCCCGCCGAAAAAGCTTCCCAGCACAGACCGTTGTTTCTCTGGCCTCTGCTGCTTTATCCTTCTTTTTATGTGTGCCTTCACCTGCCTGTACTCCCGGTAAGACGCAAATGCCGCTGACGGTATGATCTGGTACATAGCCATTTTCTCCCATGTAAACCAGAAAAACAGGTTGCGCCCCGCTCCAACAAACCTGTGAATATCCCCGTAATGAACCAAATGATCCATCTCCGGGTAGGCATCGCTGTAAAACCGCAGATAGTTGGGCATCATGGAGCACTTCAGCACAAGAGCGCTTTTCTCAAGTTCCCCGGTGTTTTTTTTCAGACAGACATATCCCCGGAGCATCAGAAGAAAAAAGACAGTCCCCCAGACCAGAAGCCAAAAACCCCAGGTTTCCCCTAAATTGGGAGAAAGATCCGCCACAAGCGCCAAAAATACCCACAGCAAAAACCACACAATAACCAAAATCTGCCACAAGGTGGCGGCATAGCAGAACGCGGCAAACCCGCGCCATTTCTTCCACTCCCTGGGTGTCATGGAAAAGCAGAATGTTTTTTGTTCCATGGATTCTCCTCCCGTTTCTCTGCCCTTTATTATACCATCCGCAGCCAGATAGGACAATTAAAATAAGGCATCGGAAATCTTAAAGAATTCTGATGCCCCATTTACAGATAGGTCCGAAAAGTCAATATCCCTACAATATCCCTCTCTCAAACAGCTCCTCCAGCTTAATTGCCACTCCGTCCCGCTCCACATCCGGGCAGATCTCTCTGGCCAGGTTCTTGACAGCCTGGACCCCGTTTTCCATGGCAAACCCGCTGCCCACGGTCTCAAACATCTCCACATCATTGGGCCCGTCCCCAAAGCAGAAGCTGTCCTCAACAGGCAGACGAAGCATATCAAGGACCCTTAGGATCCCCGTGGCCTTGGACACCTGCTTTCCGTAGATCTCGATGGTCTCCCCGGGACCATGGATCTCGCTGGCAAAATTGCCGCAGCAGGCGGCCGCAAGATCCACCTGCTCTTTTGTGTCCGCCCAGGCCTCCAGCTTCAGCGTCTCATGAAAGACCATGTCCTCGTCAAACTCATGGACAAGGTTTTCAAGATCAATGTTGCACTTTCCGAAGAAATTCAAAAGCCCTCTAAACGCTGGATCTATGTAAGAACAGGCCGGTGTTGACAGGATATACTGAATATGTCCCTGCCGGAATTTTCCGCACAAATCTCTGACCGCGTCATAAGGCAGGTATCGGATCCCGGCATCCAAATCCTGATACTTTATGTGGGCTCCGTTGGCCAGAACATACCCGTCAAAGCCCAGCTCCCGGATATTTTCCGCGATAAAAGCCCACGGTCTCCCGCTGGCGATAAAACACAGATGCCCCCGCTTCCTGGCCTGGGCCATGGCTGCCTTCACCCTGTCCGTAACATGCCCAAGCTGGGTGCAGAAAATCGTCCCGTCAATATCAAAAAAGATGATCTTTCTGTTCATACGCTCGTTATCCCTTCTACTGTTCCTCGTCTTCCTCCTCTGCTTCCTTCTTCCTGAACTTCATCAGGATGGAGCAGATCACAATGCTGATCTCATACAACCCCACCATGGGAATGGCCACCATGATCTGAGACACGATATCCGGCGGCGTGATGAGAGCCGCCACGATAAAGATGAGGATGATAATGACCCGCCTGCCCTTTTTCATCCACTCTACCTTCAAAAGCCTCATCTGGGTAAGCAAAACCGATATGACCGGAAGCTCAAACACAATGCCGAATATCATAAATATGGTCAGAAGAAACGTAATGTAATTCTGCACGCTGATGGACGCGGTGATCTCGCTTCCCGCGCTTATCCCTATGAGGAAATGGAGCATAAAAGGGAGCATGATCTTGTATGCAAAAACGATCCCCGCAATAAAACAGAGCAGCCCGAAAAAGATAGCTGACAGAAAGAGAGCATTTTCATGTTTCTGCAGGCCGGGCTGCACAAAAGCCCAGATATGGTAGAGTATGACAGGAAATGTGATACACACCCCTGCCAGAAGGGCAATGGAAAAATACTGCATAAGCAGCTCCTGGGGGGCAATGAACACATAGGTATACCCATAGTCCTTTCCGATATCGGTCAGCATGTCCACCAGCTGAGGGGCGTAGTGCAGTCCCACCAGGGAGGATCCCACCAGACAGACGATACAGATGACCAGCCGGTTGCGCAGCTCCCGCAGATGGCCCGTAAGGGTCATGGACTGTTCTTCTTGTCTCTTGGTCTTCTTTCCTTTTGTCTTCTTACTCTTCATCACTGCTGGGCGGTATCTTTTTCTTCCTCTTCGTCAGACATGCCCGAGCGGAAGTTTTTGATGCTCTTTCCAACGATCTTGCTCAGCTTTGGGATCTGGGTGGGGCCAAAGATCAGGATAGCGATGACCAAGACAATAAGTAACTCCTGTGTTCCGATTTTCATAATATGTCCTCCTCATGATCATTAAATATAACCGAACAATTTAACCCTGTCAGACTGCCTGCTGCTCCATGGAACCCTGTCCGGGCCTCTCATCGTCCACAGCCTCTTCCCCGGACGCAGCCGTCTCTTCCGGGTTCGCAGCCTCTTCTCCGGACGCCGCTGTCTCTTCCGGGTCCGCAGACGCTTTCTTTTCGTCTCCGGGTGAGGCGTCTAAGGTCTGGATCTGCCCATCCTCCAGGTCGCGGCCCGGGTTTTCTGCCGCCGGCTCCTTCGTCTCCCCCGGCCCGGGATCGTCCGCTTCCTGCGCAGCCGTCTCCAGATCCTCCGCCGTTCCACTTTCCGCCTCCGGCGCTTTTTTTGCGGGCTTGCCGATATCGGAGAGAGATTTCTGGATCCCTTCCATGTCGCCCCGGACCTCCTTCTCCAGCTCCGCAATGGGCTCAAGGGCCTCCCGAAGGGGACGCTGAGCCTCCTCCAAAGGCTCCACAATACTCTCCCGGATATCCTTGGTGGCGTCAGAAGAGAACTTGCGGAATTCTCTCAGCGCTTCCCCGAATTTGCGCGCGTACAGAGGAAGCTTGTCCGGTCCCAGCACTATGAGGGCTACGACAAAGACCAGAAGCAGTTCCTGTATACCGATTTTCATAAGCTCAAACCTCCTGGCAAACTGTCCTATTTCTGTCCCATAACTTTTTTAGGATATCATATTTTTCGACTTCTTACAAGTGATTTTTCCTCCCGGTGTCTTTCTTGGTATTACCATTCACGGGGGAGTTGATATATAATTGAGTGAGCAAGGGCGGGGATTGTCGTGAGGCCAGTCAGAGAAGGAGAGATGTCCCGTCCGGGTTC
>CAJUFP010000134.1 GCA_910585645.1 uncultured Hungatella sp.
AACCCGAACGGCACACAGCCTCCCTTCCCTCCCTGGCCCCACGACACCCCCGCCCATTGCCCACAACGATTCCCCTCTTCCCCATTGACCGGCGCCCTACACGCTCTGTCCTCTGGCGTCGATGGGGATCATTCGCTCCAGCCTTCCGCCCCGGAATCCGTACACCTTTCGGGCAAGGTTGGTCACCACGCAGGCGTGGTTTGGGATCACAGTGATCTTATCCCCGATCTGTAAAGGATTGCCCCCTGCCTGCCGCACAAAGGCGTGCTCCTCATTAAGGGCGTAAACCTCCATATCCGGATATTGCTCTATATACCCATAGCCCTTCCTGTGATGGCACGTATCGCTGGTCAGGGATTTGGTGCCCACATCGCAGATCACGGTCTCTTCATCCGGCTTTGCCACCACGGTAGTAACCACCCGCAGGGCGCAGTCCTCCGGCTGTGCCAGGCCCACGTCCAGCTGTCCGCAGTCATTAAAAATGTAATGGCCGCTGCGTATCTCCGTAATCCCCTCCAAAAGCCAGGGATACTTTCCGGAAAAGCTGGAGCCTGCGCTTAAAATCTCCATGGTAAACCCGTGGGCCCGCAGAAGCTCTGCCGTCTCCACCAGCTGATCCCGCTCTCTTTTGCAGTATTCCTCCACCTCTTTCTCATCCCGGCTGTTGTAGATAAGCCCTCCGTAGTACATCAGTCCCCGGATATCCAGCCCAGGCAGATCCTTCACCTGATTTCCAAAGAAAAGGGCGTGCTCCATAGGCTTCACCCCGCCCCGGTTCAGTCCCCCGTCAATCTCGATCAGCACGGTAAACCGCTTTCCGGCCTGCTCAAAACGCCGGCTCAAAGCCCTTGCGCCCTCCACGCTGTTGATGATCCCGGACACCTTCACCCTCTGGCTTAACTCAAAAAGCCACTGGATCTTGTCCTGTCCGATCATCGGATAAGCGATAAAAATATCCTGGATCCCGCAGTCCGCCATCACCTGGGCCTCCCCCAGCTTGGCCGCCGTGACCCCGCAGCACCCGGCCTGTATCTGCAGGTTTGCAAGGTATCCTGACCGGTGAGTCTTTATGTGGGGCCTGTGTCTGATCCCGTATTTTGCCGCCTGTTCTGCCATGGTCTTTATGTTTCTCTCCACAATATCCAGATCCACCACTACCGCCGGAGTCGCCAGATCCTTCCATCCTTCCTGATTTTTCATAGTCATCCCTCATTTTTCGCGCAATTTCATAAATCGATTCTGCATCTTTTTTCGCAAGGTACACCCGGAAATTTAGACTAGCATAGCACATAGATTATTTTGTGGCAGTTCCTTACCCAAGGATTTCCCGGATCGCCCTCTCATAAAACATTGCCGCCGTCTCAAGCTGGCTGATCTCCACATACTCATCTACCGTATGGGCCTGGGCCAGATTTCCGGGACCGCAGATAATGGTCTTTATGCCCGCATCTGCCAGAAAGCACTGCTCGCAGGAAGCGTCAAAAGCCTGGGGCCTGTGGACGCTCCCCGAAATCTCTCCCCGGACCTTTAGCATCCGGGCCACATAGGGATCTGACACCGGGATCTCCCCTCCCGGCATATAAAAATGGCTGGTGATCTGCACCTTGTCAAGACCTGCCCGCGAAAATCCCTGTCTTAAAAACCGCCTCACCTCCTCCTTCCCCATGCCCGGCAGCAGCCTGAAATCCGTCAGCATCCGCACCTTTCCCGGAACCACGTTGTCCTTCTCATAGGCCTCCAGCCTGGTAACGGCGATTCCCGGCGGCGGCAGGATCTCATGGCGCCGCCCTTCCAGCTCCCGGTTCATGGTCTGGATGGCCTCTATGGCCTGGGCTGTCTTTAAGATGGAAGAATTCTGCTTTGTGTCCGGCAGGGCCGCGTGATGGGCTTCCCCGTAGATATCAATATAATCCCTGGAAACCCCCCGGTGGGCCACCGCCACCTCCATCCCCGTAGGCTCGCCGATAATCGCGAAATCTCCCCCTTCCATTTCCTGAAGATACGCTCTTAATCCCAGATTGGAACACTCCTCGTCTGCCACAAACACAAGCTTTAACCGCCCTTTTTTCGGGCCTCCCCTCTCCATAACCCGGATGGCGGCCTGACACATGGTGGCAATGCCTCCCTTCATATCGCAGGCCCCTCTGCCATAAACCTTCCCGTCCCTGACCACCGCCTCAAAAGGAGGAGTGTACCACTGTCCCATAGCCGGCACCACATCCAGATGTCCGTTGAGCAAAAGCTCCGGCCCCTTACCCCCGCTCTCTGCCACTGCCACCAGATTCGCCCTTCCGTCCCCCAGATCCTGCACCCGGCACCAAAACCCATGGCTTTTCAGCAGCCCTTCCAGCCACAGAGCCGCGTCCCTCTCCCTCCCCGGCGGATTCGTCGTGTCAATCCCCACCAATCCCTTCAAGATCTCCAGACTTCCACCCTGCGCCTCACACATAACCTGCCTCATCTCCCTCCTATCTCACGCCGCCTGGCAGCACCCTTTATTTCCTGCTTCCCCCATTTTTCCGCCTTACCTGCGGGGATCCTGCTTTCACCCTTTCCACCTCCCATAAGCCCCCCGAAACGCCTCGTATCCCTCATCATACACCTGCCGGTTCTTTTCAAGCGGCCTCAAAACCCTCTGAATCCTCAGCCCCTTCCTGCTCACAGCCTCCAGATCCGAAAATATCCCGGCCCCATAACCGCCCAGATACGCCGCCCCCACCGCGGAAGCGTCCGGATTCTGGGCCTGGGAAAGCGTCCTGTCAAACACATCGCAGATGATCTGCGGCCAGATACCCACCTTCACGCCTCCGCCTCCCAGCACGACCCGCTCCATCCGTTCCCCGACGATCCCCTCAAAGACCTCCAATGTCTCCCGCAGGTTATATGCCACGCCCTCCAGCTGGCTCCGAAACAGCACGGCCCTGGTCACCGCCCCGCTAAGCCCCAGGATCATCTGCCTGTCCCCATCGTCAAAGTGAGGAGAACCGCTTCCCGCCAGAAACGGGATGGTGAGAACCCCTAAACTACCCGCCTCCACCTTTCCCGCCTTCTCTGACAGCCTGGCGATCTCATCATAGTCCACCGTCTCGTCCGGAGACAAAAGCCTGGCCAGCCAGTTTACTGCCAGCCCGCCGTTAAAGTGAGATCCAAGCCCGTACAGCTTCCCTGGCAGAACATGGGTGTGAAAGGTGATCTTCCCTGCTGCCTCCCTCCTTATGCCGTCAACCATGGTGAGAAAGGTGGCGCAGGTTCCCAGAGTCAGCGTTGACTCCCCGGTCTCAAACAGTCCGTTGCCCACAGCGCCGCAGGCCATATCCGCCCCGCCGAAGACCACCTTAGTCCCCTCCCGAAGCCCGCTCCACAAGGCGGCTTCCCTTGTGACCCGCCCCGCTGCCTCATAGGGCTCCCCCACCTGGGGGAAAAGCTCCCGTCTGATGCCGGACTCCCGTATCACGTCCTCCCTCCACTGCCTTGTATCCCTGTCCAGGCACAGGCTGTTCCAGGCGTCCGTGGCCTCTGTCCCAAACTCCCCGGTGAGGCAGAACCGGAGATAGTCCTTTGGGGAAAGCCATCGAAACGCCTTCCCATAAACTTCCGGCTCATGGTGTTTCAGCCACAGAAGCTTTGGCAGGGAGAAGGCCTGTATCAGGGGATTTCCCGTGGCCCTCTCCAGCTCATCCCCAAAGATCTCCCGAAGGGTTTTGCACTCCTGGCCGCTTCTCAGATCCGACAGCATGACGCAGGGATAGACAGCCCTGCCGTCCCGATCCACCAGCACCACGCCGCTCATGTGGCCGGAGAAAGACACAACTTCCACATCCTTCAAATCCATCTTCCCCGCCAGCCGCGAAAATCCCTCCTTCATGGCAGCTTCCCACCTGAAAGGGTCCTGCTGCTGCCACCCGGGTCTTGGCGCCGCCGTCTCATAAGGTACGGCCTCCACCCAGTTCACTTCCCCCTCCCCGTCCATAGCCAAAAGCTTTATCTGGGAAGAGCCCAGGTCAATGGCCAAGATCATGGTCACTCCTCCTTCCCTGACAAGATCTCGCACATCCTGTCCACCACAGCCTGGATGATAACCTGCCCCTTCTCGGCCGTGGCCGCCCTGGCGTCCCCCAGAACCGCCCGGTCCATAAACTCGGTCCATGGAATCGGCGTGTAGTCAAACTCCGGGGGGAACTCCGGATACTGGCAGACGGCTTTCTCCATGTTTACCCGCTGGGGACAGAGGTAGAGCATGTAGGACGTCTCGATCTCGCAAGCATGAAAATACCCTTTATGAGGCATAGGGCTGGTACACACCTTTCTGATGGCCTCATCCGCCCCCGGGTAGGTAAAAAGATACACCTTCATGGAACAGAGATCATGGAGATTCCTGGCCGCCGTCTTCATGGCGTCCCCGTTGCCCACATGGCTGTTGATCACAGCCATGCGCCTTACCCCTGCCCTCCACAGGCTTCTGCCGATTCCGGCGATCATGCCGCTTAACACATCATTGGGAATGTGGACGCTGCCAGGGGCCTCCCGCAGAGACCACACCTGACCGTAAGGCAGCACAGGCAGGACCAACGCCCTATCCTCCCCCAGCTTTTTCTCCACAAGGTCTGCCAGGGCCTGGGCCAGATACAGATCCGTCCCCAGAGGAAGGTGGTCTCCGTGGACCTCCACAGCCCCCAGCGGGAGTAGCGCCGTCACGTCCTTACTTTTAAGCTCCCCGGCCTGGCTCTGATTTAATTCTGAAAGTTTCATCCTTACACTCCTTATCTGTTAAAAGAAAAACACTGTCTCGGATTGTTGATAAAAATATCCTCCGCCAGCTTTTCCCCGTCTAAGCCCCACTGTCCGGCCTCCTCCACAAGGCGCCCCATCCACTGCTCCTTGATGTAAGGCAGGCCAAGAGCCCAGGTGTAACTGTGATAGTAACTCTTTCTGGCCGTGTCTCCGCTGACTAAGATCTGTTTCTGATGTCCCCTCTTAGCCAGTTCAAGGATACACTTGATCCTGGTAGATTCCGGGTTGTACTTTACCTTGGCGATTCCGTCAAAGCAGAGGAACGCCCCTGTCTCGGCGATCTTCAGATGGTAGTACGTATCCGGATTCCGGTCCATGTGGCCAAAAGACACCCGGGACAGCTCCACCCCCTCCTCTCTCAGATACCGGATCTGCTCCAGAGCCATGGTCCCGGCCTCAGTGTGGGCGTGTATGGGCGCTCCGGTTGCCAGGTGAGCCCGGCAGGCAGCCCGGATGGTCTTGATCTCCAGGGGAGTGATGCTGTTGTACCCTGTGCCGAACTTCACCTGCCCGCCCCGGATATCCGTACCCTGCATCCCCACCTCCACCTCCCCGATGATAAACCTGGTCAGCTCCTCCACAGAGGCCCCGTCGATCCACTGGCGGTAGGTGCGTTCCTGCCCGGGCATTTTCGCGTCCCACAGAAATCCCTTATTAAATCCCGCTGTGGCGATGATGTGCATGCCCGTCTTCACGGAGATGTCATACACAGCCTGCGGCTGTCTCCCATAGTCAATGGCAGTGGCGTCCACAATGGTATCCACCCCGGCCTTCTTGGCAGCCATTACCTCCGCAAGACTTTTTTCCGGATCGTCCAACAGAAGATCGTCCTGCCCCCGCTCCTTCCAGTAGGCGGGGACGCATACAATATGTTCATGGGAATAGGTAAATCCCATCTCCCGGGGAGAAATATCCCCCCTCATTGTCCTTACAAAGGCCATTTTCCTTCCCCCTATCTTGCTGCCTTTCTCTGATTGATGGCTACCATAACCGCGATCACCGCGCCCTGGCAGATAAATTTCCCCGCCTCCGAGATCCCCAAAATGGTGGTAAGGCTCTGAAGAATGGTGATGATCAGCACGCCGGGAAACGTACCCTCCAGGCTGCCGATGCCCCCGGTAAAGGCGGCTCCTCCGATGACCGACGAGGCCACCGTGTTCAGCGTATAGTCAAGACCCATATCCACAGAAGCCACGCCGATGTAGGCAGACAGCATCAGCCCCGCCACCCCGGCCAGCAGCGCGCCCATCATGTAGGCGGAGATGGTAATGCGATCCGCCGGATACCCTGACAGCTTAGACGCCGCCGGATTGGCCCCTGTCAGGTAAAGCTTCCGTCCGTAGACGGTCTTTTTCAGCGCCACGGACAGCATAAACCACAGAGCCAGCCAGATCATCACCGCCACCGGGATGCCCCAGACCCAGCCCTCGGAGATAAAACGCATTTCCCTGGCAATATTCCCTCTGGCAATACCCTGGGTGTAAAGGTAATAACACCCCTGAATGATGATGCCCATGGCCATGGTCACCAGAAAGGGCTGCATCTGAAACCGGGTGATAATAAGCCCGTTAAAAAATCCCACCACCAGGCACAACCCCAGGGAGATCACCACCGCAGGCAGCATATTTTCCCTGCTGCCGTTCATCACCGAGGCAGCCACCAGATTGACCATGGAAATGGTAGCGCCCATGGACAGATCCAGCCCGCCTGCGATCAGCACAATGGTCTGCCCCATGGCCGCGATGCCTAAGGGAGCGGCGGATCTGGCGATGTTCAGAAGGTGGGCCGGGGACACATTGCCCTGGGTGGCCCCGAGAAACACCAGGATGATCACCAGGAGCAGCCCGTAGATCCCGAAAGGAAACGACTGATATCTTAATTTCTCCTTTAGCCCTCTCATACGGTCCTCCTCCTCTTTATCTGAAACAGCATCAGGGAAAACATAAGGAGAGCGCCTTTCAGGATGTACTGATAATAGGGCGAGATCCCCATGCTGTTCATAATGTTGTTGATCAGGGTCAGGATCACGGCCCCTGACAGGGCCCCTGCAATGGTCCCCACGCCTCCGTTCATGGAAATGCCTCCGATCACGGCCGCGGCCACGGAATCCATGGCATAGCTGTCCCCCACCAGAGGGTTGCCGCTGGAGATCCTGGCCGACAGGATGATGCCTCCAAAGGCGGCGATCAGGCCTGACAGAACGTACACCATAACCGTGGTCTTTTTCGTGTCAATGCCCGACTGCTCCGCGTAAAGCTCCCCGTTGCCCACTGCGTAGATCCTGCGCCCGAACCTGGTGTAGTGCAGAACCAGCCAGGCTGACACATAGGTGAGAACAGCCAGCAGAAACGCCACGGAAAAAATACCCACCCTGGTCTTTATCACCTTCACAAAGGCCTGATTTACCTTTCCCCCGGAGCTGGGCATCAGGATCAGGGCGATACCCTTTAAAAACGCCTGGGTGGAGATGGTGATGATCATGGCCGGGATCTGAAAGCGGACGATGCCCATGCCGTTGACAAAACCGGTAAACGCCCCAACCGCCAGAGCCAAGGCAATGGCAAAGGCCAGCCCCGCCGGCCCGCTGTCACTGAACATGGCCACAGAGATGGTGCTGACAGAGATCACCGAGCTGACGGACATGTCGATCCCGCCGATGAGAAGGGCAAAACACTGGGCTGCCGACACAATGGCCAGCACCGCCGTCTGGGTCAGCACGTTCCTTAGGTTTGCCGCTGTAAAAAACCGGGACGACATGGCGGACGCCGCCCCAACCATGAAAACCATGATGACAAGGGAGGGGAGGGCCTGCTTTACATGGGACTTTACGGAACCTTTCATGGTCTCTCCTCCTTTCCTGTGTTCGCGCTCAGCTGCATGATCGCCTCCTCCGTGGCGTCTTTCCCCGCGACGCGGCCAGCGATCCGCCCCTCGTACATGACGTAGATCTCGTCCGAGATCCCTATCAGCTCCAGCATATCGCTGGTAAACACAAGGACGCTGACTCCCTCTCCTGTCAATCTCCGGATAAGCTCATAAATCTCCAGCTTGGACTGAACGTCAATGCCTCTGGTAGGCTCATGGAGGATCAGGATCTGGGGATCTGTCTTGATCCATTTGGAAAACACGATCTTCTGCTGGTTTCCTCCCGATAAACTTTTTACTGCCTGCCTCTGATCATCAAGCTTTACGTTCATCTGACGGATCCCCTCCAAAATCTCTCTGTCCGCCTGCTTTTTCTTTACAAATCCCCACCTGGAATTTCTCCTGTAGGACAGAGACAAGATGTTCTCGCCGCAGGACAGATCCAGAAACAGCCCCTCTGCCTTCCGGTCGTCGGACACAAAGGCGATCTTGTTTCTCACAGCGTCCCCGGGGCTGGCGATCTTCTTTGCCTGCCCGTTTATCACATACTCCCCGGAGGTAAAAGGCTCGATCCCGAACAATCCTCTGCTCAAATGCCTCTGCCCCTGGCCTTCCAGCCCGCCGATACCTATGACAGCGCCCCTGGGGACCTGTAAACTGACCGATTTGACCAGATCTCCTATGGACACGTTTTTAAGTTCCAGCTTGATATCAGAAGACAGGACCTCATTTCTGGGGGGATACACGTTTTTAAACTCCCGCCCCACCATCTTGCTGATGATCTCGTCGCTGTCTGTGTCCTTTACCGGGGACTCAAACACAAACATCCCGTCCTTGAGCACCATAACCCTGTCGCAGGTGGCAAAGATATCGTCCATGCGGTGACTGATGACAATGACGGACACTCCCTTCTTTTTGACGGCCCCGATAAACCGAAACAGGATGTCCGACTCCGCCTTATTAAGGCTTGACGTGGGCTCGTCAAAGATCAGCACTCTGGGGGACGCGGCCCATGCTTTGGCGATCTCCACGATCTGCCTCTGGGCCGGGGACAGATTTCTCACCAGCGCATAGGCGTCAATGTCATACCCGATCTCCTCCAGCACCGCAGAGGCCTGTTCATGGAGCTTTTTCTGGTCAATCCAGCCGCCCCGCCTTGGTTCCATGCCCAGCATGATGTTTTCCCCTGCCGTCATCTCCCTCATCAGGCTTAACTCCTGATGGACAAAGGCGATCCCGGCCTTTCTCCCGTCTTTGGAGCTGGAAAAATGACACTCCTTTCCGTCTGCCAAGATCGTCCCCGCGGACGGGGACAGGCCGCCGCTTATGATGTTCATCAAGGTTGACTTGCCGGCTCCGTTCTCCCCGGCCAGGGCAAGGCCTTCCCCCTGGACGCACTGTATGGACACATCCTTAAGAACCACATTTCCGTTAAACTCTTTGGAAAGATTGCGCCCTTCCACCATCACCTTTCCTCTTTCCATCCGTTCACCTCACATCCAAATCTCTTTTAAGGGCCGGACAGCCGCCCGGCCCCGCTCTTAGTTGCTGAACACTTCCTTTAAGATCTCCTCCGGAAGCTCTGTGCCGCACCACACATCATCGGACAGATCCGCGTGTACATAGTCTTTCATCTCCTCTGTCTTGATGGTCATAACAGGATAGATGTCGTCCTTTTTCACGTCCTCCCCGTTCATCAGCTTGATGGAGTTTTCAATGGCCACTCTGGCCAGCCAGGTTGGCTTGGACACGGCGATGCCCTCCATGTTGTTGTCCAGGCAGGCCTTTAAGTATCCGTTATTATCCTCGCCGGTCATTGGCACCATGTCCCTGTTGGCTGCCTTGAAGGAGTCAATGGCTCCCAGAGTCATAGCCCCGCCCTGAGACCACACGCCGTCGATCTCCGGGTAGGTGGCCAGCAGATCCGAGGTAACGGTCTTGGCCGCCGCGTAATCCCAGTTGGCATCCTCCGCCGCCAGAACCTTGATGTCCGGGTACTTGTCAAACACAGACTTGGCCCCTTCGTAGCGCAGGGTGTTGCTGGAGAAGCCGGAGATCCCGTTGAGCACCACGATATTGCCCTTTCCGTCCAGCTGGTCTGCCAGCCACTGGGCTCCCGTGGCCCCGAAATCCTTCTCGTCCACCGTGACCACCGTATCGTAGCTGTCCCCGTCAATGGTAGCGCACAGAAGCACCACTTTGATCCCCGCGTCCATGGCCTCCTCCAGGGTGCTGTTGATGGCTGTGGTGTCGCAGGGGGTGGTGATGATCACATCCACGCCCTGGGCGATCAGATCCTCTAAGTTGGCGATCTGCTTGCTCACGTCATTGTCCGACTGCACATATGTAACTTCCAGGTCATCCTTGTAAAGATTCTCCGCGTTCCACTTAAACTCCTGATAAAGCTGGACAGACCAGGAATTGCCCAGGAAATAGATGTCATACCCTACTTTTATCTTCTTTCCTGTCTTATTCTCCACCTTTGCCGCTTCCCCTGCCGCCTGGGCAGCCGCGGTCTGGGCCGTGCTTTCCGCCGCCGTAGTCTCTGGGGCGTCTGCCGCCTCTGTCTCCTTCCCTGCCGCCTGTGTGGCCTGCTGCGTAGCCGGGGCCGTCTCCTTGTCCCCGGCCGGCTGTGAGCACCCTGTCAAGGTGAGAGACGCTGCCGTCAGTGCTGCCAGTCCCATTGCCGCTACCTTTGAGATCATGTTTCTTTTTCTCATGTCCGTTCCTCCATTTCGTGTAAAAAGAATAGTTTTTGGTTCAAATCGCTCTTGGATTTGTCTATATGTTACCATTGATTACTTGATTAGTCAAGTATATTTTTAGTCAACTTACTCATGTTGACATTTCCATGTTCCTATGCTAGACTAAATCCCGTCTTTAACACTTGCAAGAAACAAAAGTGGCGTTTTCCCTCGATTTTAT
>CAJUFP010000135.1 GCA_910585645.1 uncultured Hungatella sp.
CTGGTCTCATCTCCATGGCATAAATTCACCCGGACGGGACATCTCTCCTTCTCTGCCTGGCAAAAGCAGAATTCTCCGGTCAGGGTTTGCTCACTTAAGGTGTCACCGGTAGAGGACGCTGCCGCAACTTTGCAGTGAAAAATAATTGCTTTTTATGGCTTCAGTATATTGTTGAGTGATGTTAGGGCGATGTTGCCGCGAATCCGAAAGAATCTGTCTCCCTGAAATATAATGTGCAAACCTCATGGCTGATAAAACAGCTATCTTTCCGCTGCGGAGTCGAAACCGCAACCCTACCGGAACCACCTTAAGCGAGCAAACCTTGGCCAGCGAATTCTGTTTTTGCCAGGGAGGGAAGGGAGGCTGTGTGCCGTTCGGGTGAATTTATGCCATGGAGATGAGACCAGGGAAACAGGAGGGCTGATACCCGACTGGTTCCCGCTTTAAGGGCTCATCGGAATGTTTGGCATATCTGAACCCGGACAGCACACAGCCTGCCTCCCCTCCCTGGCTTTGCGACAACCTTCGATTTGCCCACTCAATAATACACCAATTACATATACCCCATAATGGAAACGATCGTCATTTTATTAACAAAGTATTGCCTTTTAACAATTATATGGTAAAATCAAGAACATCATAGAACTGCTTTGACCCTGGGAAGTCAAATGTGTGTAAAGTCCCCGCCCCTGCGCCCGCCTTCGGCCTGTAGCTGCCATCTGACAGCCGGTCCTGCGGATCCGGCAGGGATCATAACAAAAAGGAGATCAACACATGAAACCAACAGGTGTAAAAGAATTTCTAAAACAAAAGAACGTAACTCCGTCTCTCAAGACCTACTTCATCGACGCCATGGGGGCTATGGCCTTTGGTCTGTTCGCCTCCCTGCTCATCGGAACCATCTTCGCCACTCTGGGCGAAAAAACCGGCATCCAGATCTTTAACACCATAGCCGAGTACGCCAAAGGCGCCACCGGGGCCGCTCTGGGGGTATCCATCGCCTACGCCCTGAAAGCCCCTCAGCTGGTGCTGCTCTCCGCTGCCACTGTGGGCATCGCCGGCAATGCCCTGGGCGGGCCTGTGGGAGCTTTCGTAGCTTCCATCATAGCCGTGGAACTGGGCAAGATCGTGTCCAAAGAAACCCGGGTGGATATCCTCGTAACCCCGGGCGTCACCATCATAAGCGGCGTATTTATGGCCCAGTTTGTGGGGCCTGGCGTCTCCGCCTTCATGACCGCCTTTGGCAATCTGGTAAAGACAGCCACCCTGATGCAGCCCTTCTTTATGGGCATCCTGGTGTCCGCTCTCATCGGCATCGCCCTGACTCTCCCCATCAGCAGCGCGGCCATCTGCATCATGTTAAGCCTTGACGGCCTGGCAGGCGGCGCCGCCACAGCAGGGTGCTGCGGGCAGATGATCGGCTTCGCGGTGTTAAGCTTCCGGGAAAACGGCGTCGGCGGCCTTCTCGCCCAGGGCCTGGGCACTTCCATGCTCCAGATGGGCAACATCGTGAAAAATCCCAGGATCTGGCTGCCTCCCACCTTAGCCTCCATGATCACCGGCCCTCTGGCCACCATGGTCTTTCACCTGGAGAACATCCCCGCAGGCGCCGGCATGGGAACCTGCGGCCTGGTAGGCCCTATCGGCGTGTACACCGCCATGGGAGGAGGCGCCCAAATGTGGACCGGCATCCTGCTGGTGTGCTTTGTGCTGCCCGCCATCCTTACCCTGATATTCGGGGAAGCACTGCGCAGACTGGGGTGGATCAAGGACGGGGACTTAAAACTGGAACTGTAAAACCCAGGGGGCTTAACATAAGGTTATCCCTGGCCTTATAGGAGCCATGTCCTGTCCGGGTTCAGAACTGCCGGATGTTCCGGGGGACCCAAAAACAGGTCTCTTCTTCACGGCAATCATTGACCCTGACAGGACATGGCTCCTATGGGGCAAAGCAGAATTCGCTTACGTTACTGACATGGGTTCACAGGCCGGGAAAACCCAAACATTTACGCGTCCTCCAGGCGCAGATGCCTGGGAAGGCCGTCCACCATAATGGGAGTCAGCTCCGCCTGGATCAGGGGCCGTACATAGTTGACAAAATCCTGGGTCACATAATCCCCGGCCTCATTGATCCACTGCCTGGGAACCACTTTCTCCACATTGGCGATCTTATGTACATCATAGATATCCGTAACGCAGATGTAGGGATCGTCGGAAACCCGCTTTAAGATAATCATCTTTCCGGTCTCCCCCTCAAAAGCCGCCTTCACCGCGGCCCCTCCTACCTGAAACGCCTCCGTAATATCCACCCGCCCTACAATGTGGGAAGCGCACCGCTGAAGGGAGTTAAACTCAATGGCCCTGGTCTTGCACCCCATCTCCCTGGAGATCCGTCCCGCCAGATACCGGGAAGTCCCTGTCAGCTGCCTGTGGCCAAAAGCGTCC
This sequence comes from uncultured Hungatella sp., assembly GCA_910585645.1. Taxonomy (GTDB): domain Bacteria; phylum Bacillota; class Clostridia; order Lachnospirales; family Lachnospiraceae; genus UBA3402. The sequence goes on from CAJUFP010000135.1 coordinate 2,446, forward strand.
ACATAGTCGATATTGTCCGTCAGCTCGCACACATACCGCCCGTCAGCCACCTTTACGCCCTCAGAGATGGCCACCACCACAGACTTTTTCACCTTCTGCAGATCCGTGACCTTTTTCATAAAATGATCGATATCAAAGGTAATCTCCGGCAAAAACAGCATATCCGGCCCCTCGCAGTCCTCTCCGGTGGCCAGAGCGGCGGCGCCTGTAAGCCAGCCCGCGTTTCTGCCCATGATCTCTAAAAGAGTCACGCTCTCCTGGTCGTACACCAAACCGTCCCGGATCACTTCCTTTGTGATGGACGCAATGTACTTGGCCGCGCTGCCAAAACCCGGGGTGTGGTCCGTCACTGCCAGATCATTGTCAATGGTCTTTGGAACTCCCATAAACCGGATGTTGCTGCCATTTAAAAGGGCGTAGTCAGAAAGCTTTTTGATGGTGTCCATGGAATCATTGCCGCCGATGTAAAAGAAATACTCGATCTCAAGCTTATCCAAAATGCCGAAGATCTTGTCGTAAAGCTCTGTCCCGTCCTTGATATCCGGCAGTTTGTACCGGCAGGAGCCCAAAAAAGACGAGGGAGTCCTCTTTAACAGGTCAATGTCCAGATCGCTCTTTATGTGCTCCGACAGATCCACCACCCGCTCCTCCAAAAGCCCCTGAACCCCGTGGAGCATTCCGTAAACCTTGTTTGCCCCCCGGTCAATGGCTGTCTTGTAAACGCCTGCAAGGCTGGAATTGATCACCGCCGTAGGGCCGCCGGACTGACCTACGATCACATTGCCTTTTATTGTTGCTGCCATAATCTACCTCCATTTTGTCTGGTCCCTTTCTCTGACTAACGCCGCCTGTTTTGTAAATACAGCGTCCCCTCGCTTTTTGCGGCTCCCTCTCCATACCTGTACCTCGCCTCTTACCTGGCCATCTCGCTCTGAGGCCCCTTCTCCCCGTGAGCCCGGATAATGGTCTCGATCTCCTCCAGATTCGAGGAGGGCAGATCCCCGGGAATGGTGTTCTTCACCGCGCTGGTGGCATTGCCGTAGCGCACCGCCTTCGCGCAGTCAAAATCGCTGGTTAGAAGGCCGTAAAGCGCCCCGGAGATGTAGGCGTCGCCGCTGCCGATCCGGTCCACCACCTCGATGTCCCTGTAAGGCTCCTCCTCATAATACGCGTCTTTCCCCGCGTCATACATCACGGAGCCAAAAGTGTGTCTCTTCGGGCTGTGTACCACCCTCTGGGTGGAGGCCACGATGGAAATAGGATACTCCTCGGTAAAGCTCTTCATCATCTCCCTGGCTGTCCCCGTCTTTTTAAAAGTCAGGCGGGCCGTGTCCTCAGAGCAGAAGAAAATATCCACATAGGGAAGAATCCGCTCAATGCAGGCCTTTGCCTCCTCCCCGGTCCAAAGATTGCCCCTGAAATTCACGTCAAAGGACACCAATGTGCCTGCATCCTTAAACCGTTTGATCATCTCAATGGTGGTCTCCCGGATCTTCTCATTGAGAGCCAGGGTAATGCCTGTGGTGTGGAAACACCGGCTGGCGCTGTAGACCTCCTTTGGTATCTCGTCAATGTTCAGAGAATAAAAGGAGCTGTTGCTGCGGTCATAGATCACCTTTGGCTTTCTGGGATAAGCGCCGTTCTCGTAAAAGTAGATCCCCACCCTGGCCTGGGGCGAGTGGTCGTACAGAAAATAGTCGTCGCTGATGCCGTAGGAACGGATCTTGCTCTTCATAAAACTTCCCACGTCGTGGGACGGCAGCTTGGAGATCACCCCGGTGTGCAGCCCCAGAAGGGACACGCCCACAGCCACATTCAGCTCCGCCCCGCCTACCTGCTTCTCAAAGGTATCGCCCCGCACCAGCCGCTCATTGCCCGGAGGGGAGAGACGCAGAAGAAGCTGTCCCAGTGTCAGCAGATCAAATGTCCGTTTTTCGCTCATGGCTTACCTCTCTTTCTTCACTTTGCGGCTTTTTAAAAGGACAGCCCTGATACTCGCTCATGCGTACAGAACTGTCCCCTTTATCCGGCCAGCAGCTACTCAGTCATGGTATTTTTGTAATGTCCGAATAGCCATGTTATGTCATATGAATGATAAACGTTATCTCTGCACCCGGCCTGAACCGTCGCCGCCTGCCAGGTTCTCAACATCAGCCCTGGTAACCAGGTTAAAGTCGCCGGGGATGGTGTGCTTTAAGGCAGAGGCCGCCACCGCGTACTCCAGGGCTGCCTTCATATCCTTGCCGTCCACCAGACCGCAGATCAGGCCTGCCGCAAAGGAGTCGCCGCCGCCTACGCGGTCCACAATCGGAGTAATGTGGTACTTTCTGGAATGGTAGAACTCTCTGGTCTTGCCGTCCATGATGCAGGCGGACCAGCCGTTGTCAGACGCGCTGTGGCTCTCCCGCAGGGAGCTGATGATGTACTTGAATCCGAACTTGTCAGCCATCTGATTGAAAATATCCACATAGCCGGCCAGCTCCAGCTCGCCGGAGGTCACATCCGTTTTGCCCGGCTTAAAGCCCAGAACCTTCTCCGCGTCCTCCTCGTTGCCGATGCACACGTCCACATACTGCATCAGGTTGGTCATCACCTTCTGAGCCTTCTCGGAAGACCACAGTTTCTTGCGGAAGTTTAAGTCAACGGAAACCGTAACGCCGTGGGCCTTAGCTGCCTTCAAAGCCGCCTCGGTCAGCTCAATCGCCCCGTCGCTGACAGCGGGAGTGATGCCGGTAAAGTGGAACCAGTTGGCGCCCTCAAAGATCTCGTCAAAATCAAACTCATCGGGAGTGGCCGTGGACATGGAGCTGTGGGCCCTGTCGTAAATCACGTTGGACGCTCTCATGGCGGAGCCTGTCTCCAGATAGTAGATGCCAAGGCGCTCGCCGCTTCTGGCAATGTGCTTTGTTCCTACATTGTACTTTCTCAACGCCGCCACGGCGCACTCGCCGATGGGGTTGGCCGGAACCGCTGTCACGAACTCCGCGTCATGACCGTAGTTGGCCAGAGATACGGCTACATTGGCCTCGCCGCCGCCGTAATTGATGTCAAACTCGTCAGCCTGGATAAATTTCTCGTTGTTTGGTGTAGACAGTCTCAACATGATCTCGCCCATAGTTACAATCTTTGCCATTTGTTCTTTCTCCTTTATTAAAATCTTTTTATAACCTTACTTTCTCGCCGCTGCCACAGCCTCCACAAACTCTTTTGCCTTTGCGGTCACTGCCGCGAAGTCTCCCGTCTTAGCGCCCTTGGTCAGGCTGGAACCGGTTCCCACCGCGTAAGCCCCTGCCTTGATCCACTTGTCCACATTGTCCACGTCAACGCCGCCGGAAGGCATAAACTCGCCCTGGGGAAGAGGCCCTTTGAAGGAGCTGATGGCAGCCGGTCCCACGATATTGCCCGGGAAGATCTTGATGATATCGCACCCTGCTTCCATAGCCGTGATAGCCTCGGTAGGCGTCATAACGCCCGGCAGCATGGGAACCCGATAGCGGTTGCACAGCTTCACCGTCTCCACATTGAGACCCGGGCTTACTACATAGTTGGCGCCTGCCAGGATCACCTGCCTTGCGGTCTCAGGATCCAGAACCGTGCCCGCGCCGATGACCACCTTATCATTGTCCTTGTACTTCTTCACCATGGCGGCGATAAAATCAATGGGGTTGCCCTCGTCCATGGTCATGGTAATCTCGATAAAATTGATGCCGCCCTCGATGATGGCGTCAACCACTTTCTCCCCCTGCTCCAGGTTCTTGGCCCGCACAACGGCAACCAGGCAGTCCTCTTTCATCCTTGCTAACACTTTTTCTTTTTTCATGGCGTTCTCTCCTTCTTTATAATTCGTATATGCGATTGTCTTTCGCAAACACGATTCTTATACTAGAATATTAACCGTTTCTGGCTGATTTGTCAATAACTTTCCCTATTTTTTCCCAAAAAACCCAGTAATCGGGACACTTCCTCCGCCTTCTTTGCCACCACCTGCCCCAAGGCGTCGTAATCCTCCTCCTGCTTGTACAGGCTGGACACGCTGATGGCCCCCATAACGCTGCCGTCAGGGCCGAACACCGCGGCCCCGGCGCACTCCATATGGTCCTCCATCTCCCTGGCGTCCAGGGCATACCCCTGGCTTCTCACCTTTTCAAGCTCCGCCTCCAGAGCCTCCCTGCTCATGATGGTATTTTCCGTCTTTTGGCGAAATTTTATCCGCCCCATGATCTGACCTCTGGTCTCCTCGTCCATATAAGCCAAAATGGCCTTTCCCAGGGACGTGCAGTACATGGGATTCTTAGTCCCAACAGTGGCTGTGGTGATGATGGGATTCTCCGGCTCAAACTTGCAGATATACACCACGTCGTGGTCCGACTGCACTCCAAAGAACACGGTCTTTCCCACAGACCTGGAAAACGCTTTCAGCTCCGGCTCGATGATCCCCAGAAAATCCAGGTTGTTGGTGTAGTTGATCCCGATCCTATAAGCCGCCAGGCCGATGGTGTAGGTCTGCTTTGCCCCTTTCTTCACATTGGCCATGCCCATCTCCACAAGGGTGGTGACAATGTCATAGGCGCTGGTCTTGGGAAGATCCAGCCGGGCGCAGATCTCATCCAGGGTGATCCCCTCCGGGTTTCGGGAAATCAGCTTCAGGATCTCCACGGTCCGCTGTGTCGTTCGATTTAACTTCATAGATTATGCCTCCCAAAATCTCCCGCGCTCTCGCCCGGGAATATACCTTAAGTATAACTCTTTTGCGGAGACTTTCACAAGCAGAAATTAAGCGAGGTTGTACTGGCACATCACCGTAACTTAAGCCCATCCCCGGCCCCATAAAATCCATAGCCTGCCACCTCTGCCTCATATGCCCTAAGGGCGCCTGCCGGACGCCGCCGTCACAGCGTCACGCCCTGTTTAAAGATGGCCATATCGTGGAATCCGGCCTCCTCCGCCTTGACCTTTCTCCCGGAAGCAACCTCCAGCACATAGTCAAACAGCTCCTTTGCCAGCTCCTCCTTGGACTTGTCCTCCACCATGCGGCCCGCGTTAAAATCGATCCAGTTGTTCTTTTTGCCTGCCAGGGCAGAGTTGCTGGAGATCTTCACCGTAGGCACCGGGGACGCGAAGGGAGTCCCTCTCCCTGTGGTGAACAACACGATCTGAGCCCCGGAAACCGCCAGGGCCGTGGAGGCCACCAGGTCGTTGCCCGGAGCGCTTAAAAGGTTAAGGCCCTTTGCCTTCACCGGCTCCCCGTAAGCCAGCACCCCCTTCACCGGCGCGCTGCCGGACTTCTGGGTACACCCTAAAGACTTATCCTCCAGAGTGGAGATGCCGCCCTTTTTGTTGCCCGGCGACGGATTCTCGTAGATGGTCTGGTTGTGGCTGGTAAAATAATTCTTGAAATCATTGATCAGATCCACGGTCTTGTCAAACAGCTCCCGGTTCTCGCACCGGTTCATGAGGATGGTCTCCGCCCCGAACATCTCCGGCACCTCCGTCAGGATGGTGGTCCCCCCTTTTGAGATCAGCAGATCGGAAAACGCCCCCACCGTAGGGTTCGCTGTGATGCCGGACAATCCGTCGGACCCGCCGCACTTCATGCCGATGACAAGCTCTCCGGCGTCAATGGGCTCCCTGACAAATCCCTTGGCGTAGACGGCCAGCTCCTCCAAAATCTCCATGGCAGCCTCATGCTCGTCCTCCACGTCCTGGCACTGGAGGAATCGCACCCTCTGCTCATCATACTCCCCGATGTACTCCTTCAGCACGGGAATATTGCTGTTCTCGCAGCCCAGTCCCAGAACCAGAACACCGCCCGCGTTCGGATGATGGATCATGTCAGCCAGCACGGTCCTGGTGTGCTCCTGGTCGTCCCCCATCTGGGAACAGCCGTAGGGATGGGGAAACGCCACCACCTCCTCCAGGCTTCCCCCGATCAGTCTCTGAGCGTCCTTCTCCAATGCCTTGGCAATGGAGTTCACACAGCCCACCGTAGGGATGATCCAGATCTCGTTGCGCACCCCTGCCCTGCCGTCGGTGCGGCGAAAGCCCTGAAAGACAGCCCGCTGTCCTTCCTCCAAAGTCCCGCCCACGGGCTCATACTCATAAGTAAGCAGATCCCCAAGAGCCGTTTTCAGGTTGTGGACATGTACCCACCCTCCGGCCTCAATGTCCTCCTTGGCAAATCCGATGCGAAATCCGTACTTTATCACTTCCTCCCCGGCTTTCACCGGTTTCAGGGCTACCTTATGGCCCTGGGGGATCTCCTCCAAAACCGTAACGGAAACATCCCCCGCTGTAAGAGTCTCCCCCTTGGCGATGGGGCGCAGGGCAACGGCCACGTTGTCCTCCTGGTTGATCTTGATGATATCCTGCATGGCTTCCTTCTCCTTGATTAGTTTTATCTGTTTTCTGCTTACAAATCTGCTGATCTGCTAATCTGCCAAAACGCCCTCCATCCCCGTTAGTATGGCAAAACAGGGCGTTTTTCATGCTGTCGCGGAAATTGTAAGCGCTTACAATCATTTTACAAAATCCCATGATCAAAGTCAACAAAAAAATGGAAAGATTTTGCCGTCGCGGAAAAATTAGCAGATTATACAGAAAAGACGCCTGTATCTGGTGACATTTTCCCATACCATGCCAGTATTGTCCTTCCCCAAAAAGGAAGAGAACCCGGTTTTCCAGGCTCTCTTCCCATGTGTATCTCTCGATTTGTTTACCGGATCAGGAAATCCCAGAAATGATCCGGGTTGGCCTCCATGAGATCCAGGATCATCATCTCCTCCTGGGGAATCCGCCCTACCAGGTTTCTCTCCCCGTCGTTGGGGATGTCCTTTAAGATCACTTCCACCTCGCCTCTGTAATGGCCCAGGTTGTCGTTGACCACCACCACGTCTCCTCTGTGGAACATGTCCTGGCCGCAGTCCCTGTGAGGAATGGACGCGCCCTTGCAGTCAAGCCTTGGCATGCTGGAGCGGATCAAGAACTCCGACGCGTCGGTCCGTCCCGCATGGTGGTACTCTTTGAGCACCTTCATCTCCGTCTCGCACAAACCTTCCACAACCTTGACCGAGATATTGGTCTTGGTCATATCCACCTCCGACATGGCCTTAAGCTCCTCCTCGGAAGCATAGGCGTTGCCGATCAGGATGTCGTCAATCTCCTCCGTAGCCAGGATATGGCGGGTCTGCAGCTCAATGGGCAGCCCTCTGTCGATCTCCATGGTGCAGAGGCCGCTGTACACCGGCCATGGGCCGTAGGTGTCCTTGTTGTTGCTGGACACAAAGGCAGCCGTGTGAAGTCCAAGTCCCTTCCACTTGCGGTTAAACCCGGCAAACACCTCCCGGCTGAGCCCTGTGTACTTCTCCGGATAGAAATTATGGCACACAAGGATGTTCCTGGGGTCCGCCCCGTGGCGGATCAAATGGTCCACGCTGATATCGTTGCTGGCGTTAAACTCGATCTTGATTCCCTGAGGATTGCGGGTGATGAGGCGGTCCTCCAGATCGCCGAAGTTGCCGTCCAGACGGATGATGTCCAGCCCGATATCCGCAAACACCGACATATCATAAGGGGTGGCTCCCAGGTGCTTGAACACATTGGGATTGGTGTCCGCGGCCACCACAAATCCCAGCTCATGGGCCTTTCCCACAAAATCGGAAAATTCGCTGATAATCTCCTCCTTTGGCTTGTTCACAGACAGCAGGCAGGTAAAAATGCGGCCAAACCCATACTTTGCCGCCAGCTTCATGTACTCATGATCCTTCTCCGGTGTGGAGTGCTCCGGGTATACGGAAATTCCTAATTTGTGCATACGCTCACCTCATAAATTATTTTTCTGTACCTGTGATCATATTATATCCTATAAATCACAAATAGGGAAGCGTATATTTGGTAAATTTTCATAAATTTTCACTCTGTGTTGTGGTTCATGAGGCGGCTGAATTTAGGTGTATAATTGAGTGAGCAAAGGCGGAGTTAGTCGTGGAGCCAGAGAGGGAAGGGAGGCTGTGTGCCGTTCGGGTTCAGATATGCCAAACATTCCGATGAGCCCTTAAAGCGGGAACCAGGAGGGGTTAAGCCCTCCTGTTTCC
>CAJUFP010000136.1 GCA_910585645.1 uncultured Hungatella sp.
GGAAGTAGAGCTTCCCACGTCCACCTAGATATAATGGACGCGGGAATTTAGGTTAAAAGTAAAATGTTACTGGGCTTTATCAGATTTAGATTTTGTGCCTGTTTTTCATGGAGACTATAGCAGTATTGGGATTATGGAAAAATCGTCCTGCATATACAGCATTAAAAGAATATGAGAAAACAATGTGAAACTAATATCGATTTCTATAAAGTGAAAAATTTTTTTCTGTGATTGAAAGGTGTTTCAATATGTCTATAACCACGATAAATAAATATTATATGTCACTTGGATTGGTTCGCTATTTCCAATCTGACAGGTGTATTAATAATATAAATCTGAAAGAGTTTAATCAGGGAAAGATTAAGGCAGGTGAATTAGTTACATTTGACTGTGGCCTAATGGAGTTAAAGGAAATAGAAGAATCTGAAATAAATTTACTCAAAAAGGGAAATCAACTCCTTGCAATAATCGTGCGTCCCGAAGTTGAACCTAATTATAGATTAGAGCAGGCACAGAAGTTTGAATTTTGCGGCTATGATTTAGTGGATATTTCTGTATGCATTAGTGCCATAACTAATTGTGGTGCTGAATTTAATTCTATTGATTATACAGCGCTTAATCAATATGGATTAATTTCCTCTTACAGGGAAGCTGTAAATACTCAATTGGATTTGCGTGAAGAATATCCAGAAGATTCTCATGCATATTGCGAGATTGTAGAGATTTGGCGTCAGTTAATAAACTAATAGATTCCAGATTTTTCGGGAAAATGTAGAGAGCGTAAATTCTCTATCACTGAAAACATTATGAACGATACATATATACTGATTAAAGAGCCATATAAATCATAGTTGTAATTAAGAAGGATATGAATTTAGAAGAAATGAAATGATATTTCTTTAAAGGTTAATTGGAATGTAATTTCCAATCTATTAGATCAACTAGAACCTGACCTAAAAGAATATATAGCTGACTTTTACTTGTGTGATAAGGAGATAGTTTGTTGTGTTATCATCAATGAAATCAAGATATGTAAGGCATAGTTTTTAATGAGGTATTTTATTCAGGGCGGCAAAATCACAGCAATGAGGAGCAAAATGGAATATATAGATTTTATCAATGAAGTAGAAAAAAGTAACCCAATATTATTTGAGCTACACGGTGATAGGACAGCATCTGATTTGGATATAGATAAAATTGAGATGTATTGTGATATAAAGTTTCCAGAAAGTTATAAAATATTTTTAAAAGAATATGGAGGCGGTTATTTTGCGTATACTGTTGTTTATTCTTGTGATGCTAATAGCGATTTCTATATACTAAAAAGAGTAACGAAGGAATGGGTTGAAAAAAATAGTTTTTTCCCTGTGATTGATTTTGAGACGGGAGATTTGGCAGGGTTTAAAGTGAGTGATAAAGTATGTGAGAGTAAAATTAGTGTGTTACACCACGGAATAGGTAATATTGAGGTTTGTAAAGAATGTGATTTCTTCGATGCGTTAGTAAAATATGGACTGAGACCTTGATTTTTAGCAGGCACAGATAGTATAAAATCGGTATTGTAGAATATGAAGATGAATTTATGAAAGGAAGAGCTAAATTGTCATTAATACATGAATTTAAGATAGTTCCAGATGATTGTTATGATAAAGAGATATTAGCAGCAGAAACTATGTCTATATCAGATGATTTGATTCGTTATGTAAATGATTCGTTGCTTTGGATAAAAACTCTTTGGAACGGTAAAAAAGAAACAAATAGATTGAATTATTATGGCTATACAGTAATAATGGGGGAAAGTTTACAAAAATTAAAAGGAATAGTTGAGGCCTGGATTTATTTGTTTCAAAACGCTGGAGATATTATCGTTTTAACTGGTGATTTTTTAATAGATGAAGATAAGTATGAGAAGATAGAATTTACGAAGGAGGAGTGCCTAGCACAGTTGAGGTCATTAAAGGAAATGTGTGAAAAGGCAGAAATAGAGAACAAGGCTATTTTGCATGAAGGAATTTAAAAATTAAATTTAATTGAATTTCATTACTATTTTTTATGCTAGAAAATAGCGGAGAAAGGGAAGTTAATAATGTATAAGTTGTCTTACATATTGAAAAATTCGAATCAGTTTGATTGGTCCGATGCTTTGTTTTTACCGGAGGATGAAGTTTGGAATAAAGAAACAGAAGGAATGGTTTTAGATCCCGATGATGTAGAAGATGATGTAATAGATTTGCCGAAAGACGCAATAGATAATAATTTAATATATGCGTTAAGTATGCAGTTGATACAATCTATTGTCGAAAATGTAAAAAAACAAAGAATGGAAGTTTCTGAGGAAGATCTGATAGAAGCGTTTTTATTTTATTATGATAACGATGCGTATATTGAATTCCAGGTTTCTTTATCAGTCTAATGAAATGATGATGGTGAATTAGAATGGATGGATTTACTAGGTAACAAATTTAAATGTACATTCAAGTGGAAACCAGGAATTGACCAAAAACAATTAATGGAACTGAAGGAGAAAAATGGTCTTAAGCTACCAGAAGTCTATTGAGATTTTTTGGTAAAATCTAATTTTTCGAAGATACGGTAGGCAGATATGCTGAGCTATATGTAACGAAATCGATAAAAATAATATGAAAAAATGAATTTATTCCTGGAGAAATTAAGAAGAGAATTCATTCGATAGAGTTCCTCTTTTGGTTTCTCCCTTTTTATAGACGTAAGCAGGCTGGAAACCGTGGTTTCCAGCCTGCTTTTTGGTTCAGCGAAACATCATGTTTTCCACAAAGATCCCATACCCCCTGGTGCTGTCCTGGATGAACACGTGGGTTACGGCGCCGATCAGCTTTCCGTCCTGGATGATGGGGCTGCCGCTCATGCCCTGTACGATCCCGCCGGTCAGTGCCAGCAGTTCCGGGTCCGTGACCTGGATTACCAGGCTTTTATTCTGATGGGAGGTGGAGTAGTCTACTTTTTGTATCTCGATCTGATAATCTTTGATTTCCCCGGAAATACCGCTTCGGATAACGGCGGGGCCTTTTTTTACGTCCTGGCGGTAGCCGATCTCCAAAGGCTGCATGTTGACCGCCGCGCGGAATTTATCATTGGCTGTTCCAAAGATCCCCACGTCGGAGTTGGCGTTGATCTCCCCTAAAAGGGAACCGGGACCATAGTAGATTACGCCGGACATGACCCCCGGGTTGCCGATGGAACCTTTTTCAATGCCCACGATCTCCGTGTCGTAGAGCGCGCCCTGGGAGATCTGGACCACCTCGCCGGTATCGCTGTCGCTGATGCCGTGGCCCAGGGCGCCGAAGTTGCCATTGAGATCCAGATAGGTCAAAGTGCCGATGCCCTGAGTGTCGCTCCTGACCCAGACTCCCAGCTTTTTGGATCCGTCCTGTGCCGTGACGGGCTCGATGGTCACATCCATCAGCTGTTCATCCCGGCGGATGGTGAGAACCGCGGGCCGGGCTTCCAGGCGGGATACTTCCTGGGCTAAATCTTCCTTGGTCTCCAGGGCGCGGCCATTGATGGACTGGATGTAATCGCCGGACTTTAGAATCCCGGCGGCAGGCTCCGCAGAGGCGCCGTCCTGGCAGATGATCTCTCCGGTACCAATGACCATGATGCCGTTGGATTTGAGATAAATGCCCACAGGAGCGCCGCAGGGGATGGCGTACTGGGTATTGACCACATCCACCTGAATCTCTTTAAAATGGATAAGGCCGAACAAATCCAGGGATAATAAGTAGCTGCCTTCCGATCTGCCGTAAAGGCTGAACTGCTGGGATCGGGTGATGGTGATCTGCTCCTGGGGGATATTGGAGCCATTGCCAAGGACCACCTCCTCGCTCTCGCTCTGCAAGGTGGCGTGAAGGGGAAGAGGGAGGCGGACGATCTCCTCCTGATCCCGGATGATATTGATCCTGTCAGGGATCACGCGTTCCATATAATAGCAGAAAAGGCCTGCGAAGGACAGCACGGCAGCAAAAAATGTCCACAGCAGGATCTTCCCGGCTCTGCGTTTTTTCAATGTGACACACCTCCTGAAATGAAATCTTCTCTTGTAGTATGTGTCAAGAAATGAAAAACACTCTGTTATTTTTTAGTTGTCACAATTTTCTTGTAAAGGCGTAACTCAAATGTCAGCTATGAATTTGAAAAACATTTACAAAGAAGAATTGGATGGTTACTGTTCAGGTAGGTCTGCGCGCTTGCTGTGCTGACCGAAGGATAACTTAGGCTGGCAGGCGAAAATCCCATCGCCGTAGGCGATTTTTATGGGTTTTTGCCAGGTGCTGTGGACGTGCGTGAACAGTAACATTGGATGCAGAGGCGGGACCGGCCTGGGAGCGGGGAGAGGAGGATCAGTGTCAGCAGCATGAGACAGGAATACCGTCATATACCGCGAAGACGGTATTCCCTTGGTGTCATGCCGCAAGACTTTCGGAACACTTTTCCAAAGTAAGCGCTATCCGAAAACCCGCATTGCTGGCAGATGTGGGTAATCGTCATGCCGGTTTCCAAAAGTAATTTTTTTGATTGGTTTAAACGGTATTGAATTAGATATTCCATAGGGCTTTGGCCTATGTTTTTCTTAAAGCAGCGGGTGGCTTCTCTTTCACTGACACTGGCTGCTTTTGCTATATCGGCTAAAGCGATTTTTTCGGGGTAATGGTGGTTGATATATGCGATCATACTGCGCAGGCGGTTTGATTGATCGGTTCCTGTCGTGTTTTGACTGCCAGAGTTCTCCTGAAGCTCCTTAATAAGAAGGCTCCATGTTTCCGAGAGGATATTTCGGGTTTGGAATTCCGAATCGGGTTCGTTTTGCAATTCCTTTAAATGATACAGGTTTTTCAGGATCAGATTGGTTGTCAAATGGCCTCTGCGGATAATATGCACTTCAATCTGGCGGTTATTAATGATTGGATTCAGATATTTTGTTTCAAAACGGCTCTTAAAATGCCCGCCTAAAAAAACCGGATGAAAAATATGATTTATTTCTATTGTTTTCACGTCTGGAGAAGCGTTTTGTTTCATGCACATGACATTGCTGTTGACAAAGAAGCCGTCGCCTTGGCGGATTATGTATTCGGCGCCCACGGTTACGATTTTACTGGTACCTTCCTGTATATATCCCAGCTCTAATTCTTCATGCCAATGCCACGGAATCACAAAATGAGTCAAGTCACGCTTATGGAGGCAATAAGGATACTCTATGGTCATGCCCTCAATGACTTCAACTTGATTTCTGTCTGTTTCAAAAGCCTGCATACCTTCACCTGCCTTGTCTTTGCTGTTCGTATTATTATAACATATCTGTCCGGATAGTTCTATATAAAGGCGTGATAATCATGGTTTTACGGACATGATATCTATATAATATACCGTAAAGCGCGCTTGAGATTTCATACAGGGAGGCTGTCAGGAGAGAAGAAATGTTCTGGAACTGCAGGCTCAGGCATAAAAAGGAGGAAATGATCATGGCAAATAATTTTGAGTTTTACGCACCGACAAAAGTAATTTTTGGAAAGGGAACTGAAAGCGAGACAGGGAGGCAGATAAAAGAATTTGGGGCAGCCAGCGTCTTGATCGTATATGGCGGCGGGAGTGTGAAGCGTTCGGGACTGCTGGAAAAGGTGGAACATGCGCTTGACGATGCGCGGATCATGTTTTGCGAACTGGGAGGCGTAGTTCCAAATCCCCGTTTAGATAAGGTCTATGAGGGAATCCGTATCGGCAAATCAAAAAATGTTGATTTTCTTCTTGCTGTGGGAGGCGGCAGCGTGATTGATACGGCAAAAGCGATTGCCTATGGGCTGGCGGAACCGGAGAAAGATGTGTGGGAGCTGTTTGCCCATACGCGCATGGCGACAAAGTGCATGCCGGTTGCCAGTGTATTGTCCATTGCCGCGGCAGGAAGCGAGACATCGAAAGGATGCGTAATCACAAATGAAAAGACCGGAGAAAAGCGCGCGTATGATGATAATCTTGCCCGCCCGAAGTTTGCCATTATGAATCCGGAATATACGAAATCCCTTCCGGATTACCAAACAGAGTCAGGGTGTACGGATATCATGATGCACACAATGGAACGGTATTTTACCAATGGGGGCAATATGGAGATTACGGATGCCATTGCGGAAGGATTACTGCGTACCGTTATGAAAAATGCGGTTATTCTGCATCAGAATCCGGGAGATCAGGATGCCCGTGGGGAGATTATGTGGGCAGGGAGCGTTGCCCATAATGACCTTACCGGCTGCGGAAATGACGGGGGAGATTTTATGACCCACAAATTGGAACACGAACTGGGCGGTATGTTTGACGTGACTCATGGCGCGGGGCTTGCGGCTGTATGGCCAAGCTGGGCGAGATACGTTTGCGGGGAATGCCTGCACCGATTTGTCCGCTTTGCAAGGAATGTTATGGGCGTTACGCTGGATGGCACAGACGAAGAAGTCGCTGAGGCCGGTATATGCGCGATGGAGGATTTTTACCGCGGCATCGGGATGCCTACTAATCTGGATGAGCTTGGAATACACCCCACAGACGCCCAGATCGAGGATATGGCAGAGCGGTGTATGATTGCGGCAGGAGCGAGAACAGGCTCCGCGAAAAAACTGAATCGGGAAGACGCGATTCGCATTTACCAAAATGCCCGCGAATGACAGGAGAGAAAAGAGCTATGGGGGCTGCCAGATCGCCCGTGTGGTTTTAACAAATATAAAAAAATGATCACATAATCATCACAGAATGAACACATTTTCCAGTTAAAGTAAAACCTGGATTAATTGCCCCATGACTGGCAGGCGGTACGCGCGGCAGGGGGACATGAAAACCAGGAGGAAGCGTTCTATGAATCAATACAGAGTGACGGCCTGTATCACGGCGGCGGCCCTTTTGGCAGCAGGAATGCCGTTTGCGGCGGAGGCATCGGAGAAGTATGAGCTGCGCAAAAGGGTTATCCGCCTAAGCGGGATCATGAGTACAACCAATGAGGGAGACGGGGTGACCAGAGGGGAGTATGCCCGGATGCTGGCCAATGCCAGTTCGTACAGGTCTGTTGCCCTAAAGACCAGCTCTACAGCGGTGTTTTCCGATGTCCCCGCTGACAGCGAGTATGGGTGGGCAGTGAAACTGGCGTCGGAAAACGGGTGGATGAACGGATATCTGGGAGGGCTGTTTAAGCCGGATCAGCAGATTACGCTGCAGGAGGCTATCAGGGGCATTTTGGCGCTGCTTGGGTATACGGACCAGGATTTTTCCGGAGACCAGATTAATGGCAGGTGGACAAAGTACAATTACCTGGATCTGGGAGAGAATATTTCCAAGGAGCCGCTGGAGGTGCTGACCAGAAGGGACTGCGTGAATCTGTTTTATAACCTGCTGTGTGCCAAGGATACCACAGGCAAAGATTACTGTTCGGTTTTGGGCTACGAGCTTTCGGACGACGGGCAGGTGAACCCTCTGACAGTTTCGGACAATGACCTGAAAGGCCCGAAGGTGGTGCCCTGCAATCATCGGATGGATGATTATGTGCCGTTTGATTTAAGTGAAGCTACGTTTTATCTGGACGGCCAGATGGCGTCTCTGGAGGCTGTGAAGCAGGCCAAGACTTACGGGTTTGTGGTGCTGTATTATCATGTGGTCAGCAAGACGGTCTGGGCTTACAGCGATGAGAGGACGGCAGGGGCCAACAGCGGCATGGCGGCGATCAGCGGGGAGATCGCCGGGATTTTTTACAGTTCCAACAGTGTTATGACTCCAAATGTGGTTACACTGGAAGGAGATGACAGGGAGTTTAAGCTGAAAGATTCACAGGTGCAGTTCGGTTTCTCTATTTACGGAGACATGAAGGTGGGAGAGCGGGTGATCCTGGTGTGCGAGGTGTCAGGGAGCAGCGATGGAAATATGTCCTACACAGTAGTTGACTACATAGAGTATTGAGAGGGCAGAGACCATGGCAGATTTGAAGAATCTTTCTACTCCTGTTAAGCGGGGGGAGAGCCGCAAGAGAAAGCACAAAAGGCTTACTGGCAGACAGAAGACCGCTGGGTTTGTTGCAGCCCTGGCAGCTGTGGCTCTGGCGGCAGCGGCCGTGACGCGACTGAGAACCGGGGCGGCTGAGACAGGCGGCGGTGCCGCGTCCCAGAAAACGGCCCTGGTTCAGCGCATGAGCATCACTTCCTCCCTGTCATCATCGGGAACCTTGTCTCCAAAAGACACATACACCATAACCTCTTTGGTGTCAGGGGATGTGGTGTCAGCGGAATTTGAGGAGGGGGATCAGGTTGAGGAGGGGCAGACCCTGTATCGTATAGACGCGGCTTCCATGGAAACAGAGCTTAACTCAGCCCAAAATTCCGTGGAGCGGGCACAGGCCTCTTATGACCTGGCTGTGGAAGAATATAACCAGGCTTTAAGCGATTACGGCGGAAATACGTATAAATCCACAGAGACGGGATATATTAAGACCCTTTACGTGAAGGCGGGAGACAAGGTGAGCAGCGGCACAAAGATCGCGGATATTTATAATGATCAGGTAATGCGGCTGAAGGTTCCGTTTCTCAGCACAGACGCGGCAGGCATTGGTGTGGGCAATGGCGCTGTGATCACGCTGTCAGACACCGGGGAGCAGATCGGCGGCGCCGTAACGGCAGTCAGCGCCATGGAGGGGACCATGGCAGGCGGCCGCCTGGTAAAATACGTGACCATAGAGGTGGCCAATCCAGGCGGGCTGACAGAGGAATCTTTTGCCATGGTGCAGATCGGAGCGTATTTGTGCGCCCAGGAGGCTGCCTTTGAGCCGGCCCTGGATACGGTGATGAGCGCGGATATCTCCGGGGCGGTGGAGATTGGGTCTCTGACCGTAAGCGAGGGGGATTATGTTTCCAAAGGGAGCCCGGTTTTCAGGATGACGGATAAAACGGCGGAAAATCTTATGAGGAGTTACAAAAACGCCATGGATCAGGCGGAAGAGTCCCTGGAATCCGCCAAGAGCAAGCTGGACAATACCCAGGATTCCTATGAGAATTACACCATTACGGCGCCGATTTCCGGAACGGTGATCACGAAAAATACCAAGGCAGGCGATAAAATAAGCGCAGGCGGCAATTCCGCCGCCACTTTGGCAGTGATCTATGACCTTTCCCAGCTGACTTTTGAGATGTCTGTGGATGAACTGGATGTGCAGAGCGTGGAGGTGGGACAGACGGTGGAAGTTACGGCGGACGCCTGCGAGGGTCAGGTGTTTTCCGGTACAGTGACAAATATCAGCCTTGCCAGTTCCTATTCAAACGGTGTTACCAATTACCCGGTGACGGTAACGTTAAAGGAGACAGAGGGCCTGCTTCCGGGGATGAACGTAGACGGGAAGATTATCATCAGCCAGGCCCGGGATGTGCTGACAGTGCCTGTGGACTGTCTGATGCGGGGAAACCGGGTTTATGTGAGGGATGATTCGGCAACAGAGGCTTCCGGGTCGGTTCCGGCGGGCTTTCGGGCCGTGGAAGTGGAGACGGGACTGATGAATGATGATTATGTGGAGATTGTCAGCGGCCTTGTTGAGGGGGACGAGGTCTATGTTTCCCAGTCCAGCGCAGGAGGCAATGCTCAGATGATGCCGGGGATGCAGGGCGGCCCCGGAGGAGGGATGCCGGGAGGCGGAAACGGAGGCGGCCCCGGTGGCAGCGGAAGGCCGGGAGGCGGAAACGGAGGTGGTCCTGGTGGCGGACGTCCGTAAGGCAGACACCGGCGGGAAGCCTTTGATTGAGTTGAGGGATATTTACAAGATTTATGAGATGGGATCTGAGCAGGTGCGGGCCAGCGACGGTGTCAGCCTGACGATCTTCCGGGGAGAGTTTGTGGCTATTGTAGGCAAGTCGGGAAGCGGTAAGTCTACGCTGATGAATATTATCGGCGCTCTGGATGTGCCTACCAGGGGAGAGTATCTTCTGGGTGGCGAGGATACCAGCCGGATGAGCGACGACGAGCTGGCGGATATCCGCAATGAGATGATCGGATTTATTTTCCAGCAGTACAATCTGCTGCCGAAGCTGAATCTGCTGGAGAATGTGGAACTGCCTCTTTTGTACGCAGGGGTGGCGGCTGATACGCGGAGGGAGCGGGCCATGGCGTCTTTGAGGCGGGTAGGGCTGGAGGATAAGTGGAAAAATCTGCCGAAACAGCTGTCCGGCGGCCAGCAGCAGAGGGTGTCTATTGCCAGAGCTCTGGCGGGCAATCCTTCCCTGATCCTGGCGGATGAACCCACGGG
>CAJUFP010000137.1 GCA_910585645.1 uncultured Hungatella sp.
CCCGTGGGCTCATCGGCGAAAATAATCTCCGGCTCCGTAATTAGAGCCCGGCAGGCCGCTCCCCGCTGCTTCTGCCCTCCCGACAACTGATAAGGGTACTTCCGCAAATGCTCCCTCAGCCCGAATCTTTCCGCCATCTCCACAGTCCTTTCCACGCACACCTTCCCCGGCACCCCGTTCAAAGACAGGGGCAGGGCGATATTGTCCTGAAGCGTCATGGTATCCAGCAGATTATAATCCTGAAACACAAACCCGATCTTATCCCTCCGCAGCCTGGACAGCTCCCGGTTAGAGGCCCTGGTAATATCCTCATTGTCCAGAACCACCGTCCCCTGGGTAGGCTTGTCAATAGTGGACAAGATATTTAACAGCGTGGTCTTCCCGGACCCCGACGGCCCCATGATCGCTATAAAATCATCCTTGTAAATCGTCAGGTCAATGCCCATCAGAACCTTTGTCTGAAACCCTTTGGCCCCGTAAGTCTTAATCAGATTTTTCACCTCCGCCACCTTCTGGCGGGAAATGGGGGATATCTCATTTTCTCTCATTGCCGTGATTCTCCTTTTTCCGTGTCAGGGGACCGGGATATCCAAGGCCTGCGGCATCATAGAACACCTTCCCGCCGCTCTTCCTTTTGCGGACCTTTGCCATTTACCACTTGCCAAACCTTGCTTCCCTCTTTGCTCCCTGCCCCACAAGTGTAAACCATATTCCGCCAAAAATCCTTACATCTCCATTACAAAAAAAGAGGCAGCATTACATTTTCACGCCGCCCCTTTTTTCCGGTATAAAAAGCCGCCCTACCGGCAACCCGAATTTCTACAGAAAATAATACAAAACCTGGTATACCTGCCATACTCACTCTCCACCCCGATCTCATGCCCCAGCCTGCCAATAATCTTGGCAGCCATATAAAGCCCCATCCCCGTAGACTTGTACCTTCCGTTGTGATAATTGCTCCCTGTATACCCCTTCTCAAAAATCCTCCGGATATCCGACTCCCCAATCCCCTCCCCGTTATCCTCCACAAACAGCTTTATCCTTTCCCTCTCCCCCTCCGTCCATATGGAAAGCTTCCCTGTCTCCTCTTCCTCTCCCTCCCCCGGCCTCCTTCTGTACTTAATGGCATTGCCAATCAACTGGTCCAGCACATACACCATCCAGGAGGCGTCCGTATAAACCTGGGACTCCCCCACGTCCACCCCAATCTCAAACCCCTCCTGCATCAGAAAAAACCGGTTGTTGTTCAGGGAAGTCCTGACACACTCCCCCAGCCTGGTCCGTTTCACCTGAATATCCAGCAGTGGGCTCTGCAACTTGCACCCCAAAAGCAGAGAATTAATCTGCCGGTTCATCCTCTCCAACTGCTTTCGCAGCTCCAACTTTAGCTTTCGGTCCTCAATCCTCTCATCCATCAAAAGCCCGGCCGCCAATGGAATCTTCATCTCATGGCACCATCTGGCCACATAATCCTGAAGCCCCCGGTTCTCCTCATACAGCCGGTCCATCTGCCTTTCCAGGACCCTCACATCATGCTCCGCAATCTCCCGGTTCTCAAAATCAGAGAGCATGCGGCATATAAGCTCCTCCTGGTCCATCATCCCCTCCACCCTGCGCCCATACCCCCGAAATCTCCTCCAGTCCATCCCGGTCAAATACCCAAGCGCCGCCAGAAAAAGGATATCCAGATAAACCAAATATCCCGCCTCCCCGCCCTGGATAAAAAAGAAAAAATAAAGGTTAAACCCTGCCCACACTGCCGCTGAAAGCCCAAACTTCCCCATCCACCGCTTCCCGTACTTCACAGAATAAACGTACTTCATGGAATAAAATACCCCTGCCCCTTCTTCGTTTCGATCACTTCCCAGCCGCAAACAGACTTTAACTTGCTCCTCAGCCTGCTGATCATGGTGGTCAGCGTCCCGTCGGACACATACTCATCCGTCTCCCACAAATCCGTCATCAGCTCCTCCCTGGTTACCACGTCCGGGTGATTCTCCGCCAGCTTAGCCACCACCCGCCGTTCGGATTTGGTCAGCTCAATTTCCCTCTCCCCCAAAAACAGCGCCGTCTGTCCCAGATCAAAGTACAAGTCCTCACCCAGAAACACCTGCTCCCTCACCTTGTACTCATAAGCCCTGCGAAGCATGGCCTGAATCTTGGCCTTTAAAAGCTCCAGCCGGAAAGGCTTCTCCACATAATCGTCCCCGCCCTGGGCCATAGCCATGATCTTGTCCTTATCATCGCCCCGGCTGCTGATATAGAGAACCGGAACCTTGGACACCTGCCGAATCCGGCTGCACCAGTAAAACCCGTCATAGTAAGGAAGGTTGATATCCATAAGAACCATCTGGGGGCGGTAATGGGAAAATTCCTCCAAAATATTGTCAAACCTTTCCGGTATCTTCGTCTCATATCCCCACCGCATGAGAAAAGATGCGATCTCACGGGCAAGGGCCTCATCGTCCTCAACAATCAGAATCTTCATCGCTGTATTCATGTCATTGGCCTCCTGATCGTTATTGTATCAAAAGAAACCCGGACTTTCCATCCTTTTTCGCAAAATCAATCAAGCCAAAATCACTTAACCCTTACTGTTCACTGGCCATTTAAAATCGCCTGCGGTGGTGGGCAGCCTGGTCCTCTGCCATTACGTACCCCCATGCCAAGCAGCGTGGTGCTTGACACGGGAGTACACAGTAACCCTCACCCCTCCTCCAATCCACCATCCCCCAGACAGCCCCGTATCATACTCCCGCCCTCCCTCCACACAAGATACAGAGAAAGAACCGTGGCCAGCAGATCACTGATAGGCTGCGCAAAGAAAATACCGTTTATATCTAAAATCATCGGAAGCACATAAATAAACGGCACCAAAAACACCACCTGCCTCAGCACAGTGATAATAATCGAAGGGACAGGCCGGTTGATGGCCTGAAAAAAAGTGGTGGCCAGCATCACAAACCCAAGGGCCGGCGTGATGCAAAAATTAATCCTTAAGCCCGCAATCCCCACCTGAAACATTTCCTCCGTCCCGCCAAATGCCGCCAGAATCTGCTGTGGAAACACAAGCACCATCAGCCAGATCACGCAGGTAATAGAAACCGAAAGAGCCGTGGCCAGCCAGAACGCGGACAACACCCGCCTATAATTGCCGGAGCCGTAATTATTTCCGATAATAGGCTGAATCCCCTGGCTGATACCGCTTGCCGGCATAATCACAAAAGTCATAATACTGGATATAACCGCATAAACGCTGATGGCCATATCCCCGCCGTATCTGCCAAGCTGGCTGTTGTACACAAGGCTGATAAATCCCATAGCCATCTGCGCCACAAAAAAGGCAAACCCGCAGGAAACGATCTGCAGACACAGCCGTCTCTCCAAACGGAAAATCCCCCTTTCCACACGAACCTGAGTCCGGTTTCCAAACACCATCCACGCGCCGAACAGCGCGGAGAGCACCTGCCCCATAACCGTAGCCACTGCCGCCCCCACAACGCCCCAGTCAAAGACAATGATAAACACCCCGTCCAAAATAATATTGGCCACAGCCCCTATCCCTGTGACGCACATCCCCAAAACCGGCTTGCCGGAAACCCGGACAAAATCGCAGAACAACTGGGACAGCCCCTGAAACACACAGCCCAGGGCCACAATCCGATAATACCGGATCGCGTATGGATACGCGGTTTTTGTCACCCCGAAAATCTTCAGGAAAAAATCCGGAGCTCCCAGCAGCACCCCGCTCAGCCCAATCTCCGACACGCACAAAAGAACCATGGCATTTCCAAAAGACCGATTCATCCTCTCAGTCTCATTTTTCCCGGAAAACAAGCTGAAAAAAGTAGAGCCTCCCGCGCTGCACATCAGCGCAAACGCCATCATCATGTAAGACAGGGGAAAACACACCGACAATCCCGCCAGGGCAGAAGTGCCGTTAAAATTGCCCACAAACATCCGGTCCACAATATTGTACACGGCTGTAATGAGCAGCGAAACCGCCGCCGGTATGGAAAACCGCAGAATCATGGGAAACAATTTCCCGCCCAGATAGTCAACACCCTTCCTGTTCATCATAATACCTCCCGCAATGAATATTGATACTATCTGCATTCTAACACCCTTTTCCCCAAAAGAAAATTTCAAAAAAGAAAAGTACATTAGAAAAAATCTAACGATTGTCCTCCTGCCCATTTTCCTGTATACTATACAAAAGAAACTGGAGAATACATGTAAACCCAGGGGAGGAATTGCCATGACCAGACAGCAGCTAAACTGTTTCGTACTTGCGGCAGATAAGCTAAACTTCACAAAAGCCGCGGAGGAGATGTTTCTCTCCACGCCCACCCTGACCCACCACATCAAGACCCTGGAGCAGGAGCTGGGCGCCATTCTGTTTGTCCGCGCCGCCAAAACCGTAAAACTTACCGAAGCCGGAGCCACCTTTTACAGCGACGCCAGAGAAATCCTGTCCAAAATGTCTCTGGCCGAAAAAAACGTTCAAAAAATAACCAATTCTGATCTGACATTCCTAAGAATCGGCTGCATCAGCACTGCTGAACTGGAATTGTTGGAAGAAATACTCCAGAATCTGCGCAGACAATACCCAAAAGTATACCCCCGGATTTCCGTCCACGATTACTCCACAATGAAAAATTTGTTTTCCAACAGACAGCTTGACCTGCTGCTGGCGACAAAAGAAATGATAAACGATATTCGGGACTGCTCCTTTCGGAAACGAAAAACCGTCTCAAACTATGCCGTCATGTCAAAAACATCTCCTCTCAGCGCCAAAAAGCGGCTGCGCTTCGAAGACCTGGAGCATGAATGTTTAATCCTGCCCCTGCCCAAATTCCTGCCATTCCAAAATGGCAACCGGCTCCAGGAAAAGATCGTTCTCCACTCCCAGTCCCACGTTAACCTGATGTGCGAAAATGACCAGGCAGCCATTCTCCTTGCCAGATGCGGCTACGGCGTTGCCATCCTCCCCGAATTTTTTATCCCGCCCCGGCTGGACGGACCGGATGACGCGGCCATCCTTCCCCTGGCGGATGAGACGGACGGCATGGAGTACGGAATCGCGTACCACACAGATGCAAAAGAAGCATATATAAAATATCTGGTCAGGAGTTTTTGCGCTCAGACGTAAGGAGATGGGGAAGTAAGAAGATGTGGAAAGACGCAGGGAATCTGCTCTGCAACATGTGAGCCGCTGCCCGGAAGATGCGGCCCTGGACCCAGGCAGATCGATCTGGGCTTGTAAGGCACTATAAGGCGTGTAAGGAGGCGGCCCCGGAACCGGGCTGATCGATCCGTGAATTGGTTTTCAGGGATATCTGCCCGGGAACCGGGCTGACTTTTACGTGAAATTTTATTTTGAATAAACAGCATCATTTCTTGAAAGAAGGTATACACAATACTGATTCATACTAATCCCTTCCTTCTTTGAATGCTCTGCCAGTAATCGATGCAGACTGCGTGGTATTCTCAGTTTAAACTGACCAGAATAGGCTTCCAGGTTATCCGGTTCATTGATCTCAATCCCATCCTCAACTGCAGCTTCAAGCCATGCTCTCTTAGCATCCACCGCATTAGCAACCGCACTCTCTATGGTTTCACCGCAACTGATACACCCTGGAAGATCAGGATAGGAAACAACAAAACCCCCCTCATCTTTATCTTCCACAACCTCCATCCGATAAGACAGCGCCATATAATCATTCAGCGTTTTCATCGTTTTGCGCCTCACTTTCTACAATCTGTTTCACCATCTCAACATAAATCTTCTTAATCGGTTCATGCTTTGGGATTGTAATCGGATTACATCCTGTTTTTCTAAATGTATAATACCTGCTTCAATTTTACATAAACACCCACAAAACAAGTATACGGTCTGATAACGGTTTCAAAATACTTCCTGTCCCCCCGGGCAAACTCATGATCCGTCCCAAGCCACTCCTCCCATGCCTCACAAAAACAATCCATCTCCCACGTCTCTACAGTTTCCATTCTGTCATGGCTGCCAATTATCTCTCTCCAGGCTGTCCGGCTCTGAAACAGACAGGCCTCATCCCCAAGCCAATCAAAAAGGAGTTCTTCCCCACGGCCCGTAAACTCATCCTTCAAACCGGGAATGCCGATCAAAACCTCTCCGCCGTCTCCCATAAACGGCAGAATCTTCTCCTGAAAGAACCCTTTGCGGCCTGCAAAATAGTGATAGGAGTCAATGCTGACCAGAGCGCGAAATTGCCCCTTTTCAAACCGGAGATCATTGGCGTCCTGGCACATGGGTATAACCTGTTGTCCCACTCCCCACTGAGCAAATCGCTTTCCGTTCTCTTCGGCGCTTATCCACAGGTCATTTGCATAGACCTTTGCTCCTGTCTCCTTAGCAATTACAAGGCTTGTCAATCCCGTCCCGCACCCCAGATCAAGAATCCGGTCATCCGCGGCAGCTTGCAGAGGATGCCTGTCCAATAACTCCCCTAAAATCCTGACACAGTTTGGCCCCATCATGGTCTCTTTGGAAATATACTTTTTATAATTGCCCATATCCAAGTCTGTTCCCTCCTCTGCATTCCAAAAATTTATCGGAACAAGAATCTCAGCAGCCTGTTTTCCGGCTTGATCTGAAACTTCATTGTTTTCAATCGCCTTTTTAAATCCATATAAACCTGACCATCATATCCAAACGCCTCAATTACGGCAATATCTTCTTTATCCTTTCTTTTTTTCGATTTTTCCTTCATGATTTTTACTACTTCCAGCCTGTAAAGCCTGATTTCCCTTCCTTCCACAAGAACCGTGTCCACCATTTCCTTTAACGCGACCCGCTCCATCCCCACAGTCACCAGGGCCTGAAATCCATTATGTTCCTTTGTGAGAAAGTTCCTTTGGCTAACCCCGCCCTCATGCTCTTCACAAGGGGCAAAATTAACCGTGACACCATCAATCACCCCATTTACGCCATAATCCAGCCTGCTGGAATTAAAGGCAAACTCCCTGGAATCCATGTCCTTTTCGTATAAATGCTTTGATTTTAAATACGTCCTCACCGCTTCCATATCCCTCTGCTCCACGACCACATCAATGTCTGAATGCACCCTGCCCGACTCTCTTCCGGATACCAGATAAGGGACCGTTCCCCCCGCGATAATCAGCTTTCCCCGCAATTCCCTGTCCGCGCACAGCTCTAAAACAATCCCTTTTACTTTTGCATAATTGCTTTCACCCATATTGCCTGCCTCCTCCATCCGAAGTCCCGCATTACGGAATATTTATCCCTCCAGCTTCATGTACAAAAGAGGATACGGATTCCCCTGCTCATCACGCTCCGTCCGTTTAAACACCCGAAACCCCATATGCTCATAAAATCCCTTTGCCCGGGGATTCTGCTCATTCACCGCCAGCTCATTGACGCCATAAACCTCCATTCCATATCCAAGCAGCGCTCTCCCCAATCCCCTGCCCCTCTCTTCATGGGAAATAAACAGCATTTCCAGTTTTTTCCCGTCAATCCCCATAAAAGCCACAGGAATCCCACTCTCATTCTCCCCGGCAATCAAATACGGTATCTCCTTTATCGCCTGCGGAACATACTTTTTAATCGCCTCTATCTCCCCGTCCGATAAAAATAAATGCGTCGCCCGCACAGAACCTTCCCATACATCTAACAGTTGTCGTACCAGCAGCGGCGTTCGTTCTCTGATCTCAACGATCCTCATTCTTCTCCCCATCCTCCATCAATCTCCGTCAGCTCAACCTGATTTCCATGTTCTTCGATCAGGCGAATCAGGTCCTCTGTTTTCAGCCACACGGTCGCGGTATTATCATTTGGATGAACGCCAATCACCCCCGGCGTATCCATAAAATCCCTGGCAATGAATACCTTAATTTTCAACTCCCTGTCATTCAGCACCCCAAAAGGCGTCACGGCGCCTGGCATCAGCCCCATAATATCCATAAGTTCATCCTCCGACGCAAAGCTCAACGGACGCGTATGATTCCTCTGTCTGAACTCCTTTAAATCAACCCGCCTATCCCCCTTTACCGTGATAAGATAATAATTTCTTTTCTTGTCATCACGGACAAATAAGTTCTTGGCGTCCGCCTCCGGATAGGGAACATCCATCTGCGAAAGCTCCGCCATGTGATAGACAGCCCTGTGTTCCGTCACCTCATGCCAGATACCTTTCCCCTCCAACATGTCATAAATTTCCTGCTTATCCACACTTTCATCTCCATTTCGCACCTGTAATCACGGCCTTCACCGCCTCTCCGCCGCAAAGCCCGGCCTCAGCTCTTTAGAAAATCACTGTACTCTTTCAGTTCCCTTTTCCGGCTCTCCGAAAGGCTGTTAAACTCCACATTGCACACCGCCCCTTCCAACGCGTATAAATGAACCAGGCAGACATTGGGATACCTCCCCTTCAATTTCAGGAAAGCCTGTTCCGCCCCCAGACAGACCAGCTCCTCCGCGGAATGGATTCCCACAGAGTCCAGTTTCTTTGCCATCTCCCTGCCAATATTCATCATAGATGTTAATTTTGCCATGTCACTCTCCTGTACAAATATAGAAATTATCGCTGTCCAGCATATCGCCCCATCTGTCCATATAAAATAGGCCTTGTCCGTTTCTCCACTTACCTTCTGCAATTCCTGTAATGCCTTGCATGCCGTCCTAATATTTTTATCGAACAGCAATTCAAATGATTCTGCTGTATTCATTGACATAACAGCACCCTTATCTTTCGTTGCAGAGTTTGGCCTATTCATAGTCAACGGAAACTTATCTATTTCTCCATAATCAATTCTCTGCACTTCCATTCTTCACCCAGAACGCAATATTTTTCCGTTGTATCCAGAACCGCATCCCTAAACCCCACTGCCCTATAACAATAATAAGCCGAAAGGTTATTCTCAAAAACGCCCAACGAAACTTTTTTTGCCCCATATAGTTCAAATACAAATTTTAGACCTAACCGGAGCATAGCCTTTCCACAGCCTTTTCCTCTCTTGTGCGGATTGACAATAACAAACCCAAAGCGCAATTCATCCAGCGATTCGTCAGGGTTCCTTAGTGTAAAAAAGCCGACAATTCCCGTTTCATCAAATGCGGTAAACGGCATTAGAGACTCAACAAAACAAAATTCTTTTTGTGTGATAGGATAATTACCAAGTATACCTGCTGTCCACTGATAAAATCCTTTTTCATCCTGGCTCCACGATAATATTGTATCTGCATCCGAAGCTTTATATGGCCTTATTCTAATCATACGTTTTTCCTCACCAAATTCTGATCATGCTTCCCATTATACAGGATATCCCGCTAAAAATCACTTTCTATTTCCTTAAAATTCCCTCAGCATAAAGCGCGCTTTCCCAATCCCCTGTATCGCAGATCCGACCGCCTGCATATCCGCGGCCTCAGGCTCACCACCATATATCCCCGCCCACACCCTCCACCGCCCCTATCATCAGCCCCCGGTGCCTCCCCTTCCACAAAATAGTCATGCGCAAAAGGAAGCTTCCCGCTGCTGCTCCTTCCAAAGAAAAAATAAGCGGGCCCCCAGCACCTGTCCTCCGACTTATCCTCATCTCCCTGATACCCCAAATTGCCGCTAACCCTGTACGCGCCTCCTAAAAATCCACAAAAAAAGCACCTCCGAAGAGATGCCCTCCCATACAGAATCAATCCACGGAAAAACTGGAATCTGTACCCGTCTGTTATTGTGTCCCTGTCAACCTCTGCACTGCCTCTTCCTTGGTTGACACAAAGAAAAAGTCCTTCCCATGGTTCGACTCATATATAAAATCTTTCAGCGGCTTACTGGTATAATGGGAATAATCCCCGTAAACAGCCACCTTCACATGATAATTCATAAACTTCTGGAGAATCTCACCTGCCAATCCCGTACTCAGAATGAAAAAATCCCCGCATATCGCAGCCTTATCAATAACAATCCGCTCCGCGCCTGTCTCATACTTCACAGTCATCGCCAAATCCAGAGCTGACTGCGGATCAACAATTACCACCTCATCACCGGAAACGACTGCAAGATCAATCCCGTTATCCTTCAAATATTCAATCTTCATAATGTCCTCCTAACTCAAACCTGCAGTACAAATTCCAGTTAAAGATAGATTTTACAGGACAACACATAAATTGTCAAGCATCATTTTCACAGCCCTTCACCTCTGTTTTCAGCAGCGACACCTTACACTGTACCGTTTTTCTTTAAAACTCTTTTGCACTCATTTACAAAACCTTGCG
>CAJUFP010000138.1 GCA_910585645.1 uncultured Hungatella sp.
GCACGTCCGGTTCTGTGAGGGGCATACCCCGTAAGGGGTATGTCTACTCGACCCCATTTCCCGCAAAATCCAAAGGCGATCTCCCAGGTCTCTTTACATCCCGCCCCACTTGCGATATGATTGAAAGAAAAGAGTCCCACAGCAACATATCACAGGAAGGCGGGAGAAAACATGTCAATCTTAAGTCAGTTAAAGGAAGAACAGCTTTTTACCAACGCGGAGCAGGTGGTGGTGCGCTACATTCTTAAGCATCCCAGGGCAGTGATAAACGCCACCATCGGGGAGATCGCGGAGGCGGCTTACTCCTCCCCGTCCACCATCGGGCGGGTCTGCAAGAAAGTGGGGGTGGAGGGGTTTGCCCAGTTAAAGATCAAGCTGGCCACGGAGCTGGACCGGCTGATTGAGAATGAGAAGGCGGTGGACGTGATGCTGCCGGTGCATAAGGACGATGATGTGAGGGATTTCCCAAAGATCTTGTTTAACCTTCACCACCAGGCCCTTCTGAACGCGTACCATTCCGTGGATATCCGCGTGGTGCAGAGGGTGGCCGAGGTTTTGTACCGGGCGGACTATGTGTATGTGCTGGGGTCCCAGCAGTCGTTTATTCTTGCCCAGGATTTTCTGTGCAAGACCGCCAAGTTAGGGCTGCCGTTTTCCAATCCCTCCATGGTAGGATTTAACAACAATCTGTACCGTCAGCGCAAGGCAAAGAGGCAGGCCGCGCTGATCATCTCCCAGTACGCCGACAGCCGGAAGGTGGGGCGGTGGGTGGACGACTTAAAGCACATCAAGAGCGAGATCTGCCTCCTCACCAGCAATGCCAAGAGTCCCAACATCTGGAAAGTCAATCACGCCATTATCGTTGAAAATGAGGAAGAGAGCGTGGGGAAGATCGGGAATTTTGCCTCCCGCACCGGCATGTCCTATGCTCTTGATATTCTGTATATGATGCTGTTTGTGAAAGATTACGATGAAAATCTGGAAAATATCCGGACGTTTTTAAAAGACAGGGAGAGGCCGGACTGGTGACGGGGGAGGCGGATTCATGCTATGGCTGGAGTGCGGGTCTGGCTAACCGTGTTAAAGCGGTGTAACCGTTCAGGCAGGTCTGGGCGTTTACCGCGCTGACTGTATGAAACTGTAATGGCAGCAGGTATCCGGCCGGCGCGTAAGTGATTTTCATGGCCGGACGCGTAACGGTTCAAGGGTTATCTGAACTGTTAAAAATCGGTAATAAATACCGAAAATAGCCGCGAAAATCGGTTGACTTTAGGGAATGATTTCCATTATATCTGTAAATTCTTGCAAAATTGCCAAAATGATTTTATGGTAATGGTACAAAGAAATTACAGAAACCTAAGGAGGCAGGTACAATGGAGAAAAAACCAATCAAAGTCGTTACCATCGGCGGCGGCAGCAGCTACACACCAGAGCTTATGGAGGGTTTTATCAAGCGGTATGATGAGCTTCCCATTAAGGAGATCTGGCTGGTGGACATTGAGGACGGAAAGGAGAAGCTGGAGATCGTAGGCGCTATGGCCCAGAGGATGTGGGACGCCACGCCTTATGACGTGAAGGTGCATCTGACTCTGGACCGGAGGGAGGCCCTTCCGGGAGCTGACTTTGTTACCACCCAGTTTAGGGTCGGCCTGTTGAACGCCAGGATTAAGGACGAGAGAATCCCTCTTTCCCACGGCATGCAGGGCCAGGAGACCAACGGAGCGGGCGGCATGTTCAAGGCATTTCGAACCATTCCGGTGATTCTGGACATTGTAAAGGATATGAAGGAGCTGTGTCCTGACGCCTGGCTGATCAACTTTACCAACCCGTCAGGAATGATCACCGAGACCATTATCAAGCACGGCGGCTGGAAGAAATGTATCGGTCTGTGCAACGTGCCTTTAGGATTCCTTCGGAGGGAGCCGGGGCTTATTGACACGCCGGAGGAGGAGCTGTTCCATCAGTTTGCGGGCCTGAACCATTTCCACTGGCATAAAGTCAGCGACAGCCAGGGGAGAGATCGGACGCCGGAGATTATTGCCAAGATGAATTCCGGGGACGACGGCACGCCGGCCAACATTTTCAAGGCCATGTTCCTTCCGGATCAGTTAAATCAGATGAACCTGATCCCCTGCGGTTACCACAGATATTACTATCTGCAGGATGAGATGTTAAAGCACAGCTTAGAGGAGTATGAGGGAATCGGAACCAGAGGCGAGCAGGTGAAGAAGACCGAGGCGGAACTGTTTGAGCTGTACAAGGATCCTAACTTAAACTACAAGCCGGAACAGCTCACCAAGAGAGGCGGAACCTACTACAGCGACGCTGCCTGCGAGTGCATCAACTCCATTTACAATGACAAGAGACAGATCATGATCGTCAGCACGGAGAACAAGGGCGCCATCGAGGATCTTCCCTACGACAGCATTGTGGAGGTTTCTTCCATGATCACGGCCAGAGGCGCGGTGCCCATTACCTGGGGCAAGTTTGAGTCTGCGGAGCGGGGCTGGGTTCAGGTGATGAAGGCTATGGAGGAGTGCGTGATCAAGGCTGCCATTACCGGTGATTACGGTCTGGCCCTTCAGGCGTTTTTACTGAATCCGCTGGTAATCGGCGGCGGATGCGCCAAGAGTCTGCTGGATGAGATGCTGGTTGCCCATAAGAAGTACCTGCCTCAGTTCGCCGACAAGATTGCCCAGCTGGAGAAAGCGGGCGTTACGGTAAAGGATAAAGTGGTTTGCGATCTCATTGCGCAGGGATTATAAGCAGGAAGGCCGACAGGGGGTGGAATTATGACAGAAAAAATTATGAACGGGCTTCTTGTGTTTGCAGCAAAACTTTCCAGCCAGAGACATCTCTCTGCCATCCGAAACGGGTTTAGTTCCCTGCTTCCCGTGGTTGTTACGGGCGCGTTTTGTACCTTGATTTCCAACGTGGTGTGTAATGTGCGGCCTGGATACATATCTCTTGCCAATGTGCCCGGCATGAGCTGGCTTGCCAGTCTGAACCCGGTGTTTACGGCTGCCAACTACGGCACCATGAGCTTTATTACCATTGGAATCGTGATTTTGATTGCCTTAGGGCTTGGGGAGAGCTACGGAGTTAAGGATTATGCCCTGGCTCCGGTGGCCCTGGGAGCTTATATTTCCCTGTGTCTGACCAGCGCGGAGGTAGAGTGCGCGGCGGCAGAGGGAGGGATTCATGAGGTGGCCAATGTATTGGCGGCCAGTTTTACCGACGCCAAGGGGCTGTTCGTTGGACTGATCACGGCGCTGTGCGCTACGGAGCTGTACTGCCGTCTGGTTCAGAGCGGAAAGCTGGAGATCAAGCTTCCCGAGGGAGTGCCCTCCAACGTGGCCAGGTCCTTTACGGTATTGTTCCCGTCCTGTATTACGATTCTGGCGGTTTCCCTGGTGGGATTCGTGTTTAACAAGATTACGGGAATGACCATATTCGTGGCGATTACCACGTTTATCCAGGCGCCTCTGATGAACATCCTTACAGGTCTGCCGGGATATCTGTTCCTGATTTTTATGAGTACGGTGCTGTGGACCTTTGGTATTCACGGAACCCAGACCCTGAGCGCGATTTACTCACCCATTCTTTTGGCGGCTTATGCGGAGAATGAGGCGGCTTACGCGGCGGGAACGGCAGTGCCCAACATTATCTGTTCTCCGTTTATGTCCTGCTTTTCCATTATCACGGGAGCCGGAATCACAGGGGGACTGCTGATTGCCATTATGCTGTTCTCCAAGAGGGATGATTATCGGGCTATCGCTAAGATTGCCATTCCCTGCGCGATTTTCAATATCAACGAGCCGGTTACGTTCGGTCTTCCCATTGTATTGAACCCGCTGCTTGCCATTCCGTTTATGATCGCGCCGGCAGCGTCGGCAACCTTTGCTTACTTTATGACCTCTATCGGTTTTTGCGGGAAAATGGTGGTGAACTCTCCATGGACCACGCCTCCGGTGCTTATGGGCTTCCTGTCGTCAGGAGGCTCCATCGGGGCGGCTATTACGCAGCTTTTGTGCATCCTTATCGCGGCGGTTATCTACACGCCTTTTGTGCTGGCTGCCAATCATCAGAAGCCGGTTGAGGAGGAGGAAGAGGCGTAATGCCTTAGGATTTAAGGATAACCATATATAGATTAGAGATACCGGCCAGGACGTGGGGGGAGTTGTCCTGGCCGGTATTTTTGTCTGTGGGAGGGCGGGTATGCTTTTTGCTTCCCAAATCCTTCAAAAGGGTGTATACTGTCTGTATACCACACAAGAAGGGAGTGTCCGGGCAGGTGAATAAGTATACAAAGCTTTTTGGGGCCAACGCCGCGTTCGCGGCTGTTATGGTGTGCCTTTTTTCCCCGGGGCTTGTGGGGCTGTCGCCTTTTGCCGCCAACGCGGCTGTGGCGGCGGCAGCGATCGCCGTGGGCGCGGTGGCGGTTCCGTCTTTTGTGATGATGAACCGGGCGCTTTTGGCGGAGAAGAAAGAGGAGCTTGTCAGGGTAAATGAGGAGGAGGCGGGCAGGAAGGCCGCGGACCTTTTGAGGCGGTACGCTTCCAGCAAGGTTCTGGGAGGGATCGCCCGGTCGGCAGCGGACCAGGGGGAGCGGATGGAGAAGCAGTCCTCCAATTTTGAGGCCCTGGTGGTCCGCAGGTTTGGCCGCGGAACCCTGAGCTATGAGAAGTTTATGGGAGTGATCCGTTGCGCCGGGGAGGCTCTGGAAAAGGGGATTGTCAGGATCGCCAACAAGATGGTGATCTTTGATGAGGGGGAGTATGGGAAGCTAAGTTCCGGGGAGTACAAACTGGACGATATTCCGGACCAGATCCAGGAGGAGAAGCGGAAGCTTTATGAGGAGAATCTGGAGGATATGCGCTCTGTCCTGGAGAAAAATGAGAAGGTGCTTCTGGAAGTGGATCTTTTGATGGCGGAGATGGCGGAGATGGATTACACGGAGCAGGATATCGACGGCGTGGCCGACCAGATCCGGGAGCTTTTGGGGCAGCTGGAGTATTACAGTCAGGACGGGTGAGAGCGCCGTCAAAAGGGAGCCGCCGGATGAGCAGCGCCGCTGTCCTGGAAAATCCCGATGAGAGGCAGAAGGAGGAGAGACGATGAAAAGCAGCAAAAAACAGGCAGTTATTATCGCGGCCATGGGTCTTGTGGTGTTTGCGACCGCCTTTGGGGGGATCATGCTTACGAGAAACGTGGGAAAGTCCTCAAAAACCGTCAGCACGGAGTCCGCGGTGGCCGCCATTGAAAAATATATGAAAAAGATCGCTCCCAGAGTGGCGGATCCGGTCAAGTCCCCGGTGGAGCTGGCGGCAGGCGACGTGGACGAGCTGCCGGATATTGACACCAACCAGATCACGGTGAAGCCTGTTACGTCCCTGTACGCGGAGATCTTTTCCACGTCGGAGAAATGCGGGCCGGGAAAGGACGGATGGATCAATGAGGTGGCAGAGGCCTTTAATGAAGCCGGTTTTCAGGTAGACGGCAAGCCGGTTTCGGTCATGATCCGGAACGTGGCGTCAGGCCTTGGCATGGATTACATCCGCGCCGGCAAATATATCCCGGACGGATACACCCCTTCTAATGATTTCTGGGGCAGAATGCTCCTTGCCGACGGGGTGCCCATGGAGGTGGTGGAGGAGAGTCTGGTGGAGAATACGGCGGGGATCCTGCTTTCCAAGGACACCCAGAAAAAGCTGGTGGAAACTTACGGAGCCATCAACTTAAAGACCATTGTGGACGCCACGGCGGGCGGGGAGTTTGCCATGGGGTACACCAACCCCTACGCCTCGGCCACAGGCCTTAATTTTCTTATCTCCACCCTCCAGACCTACAGCGCCCGCAATCCTTTGGATCAGGAGGCGGTGGAGGGGTTCCAGTCTTTCCAGGCCAATGTGCCTTTTGTGGCCTACACCACCCTGCAGATGCGGGACGCGGCGGAGACAGGGACCCTGGACGGGTTTGTGATGGAGTACCAGACTTACATCAATGACCCGGAGCTGGTCAGAAAGTATGAGTTTACGCCCTTTGGGTTTATACACACCAACCCTCTGTACACCACGAAGGGCGTGGAGGAGGACAAGCGCAGGATCCTGGAACTTTTCGCGGAGTTTGCCAGGGGGGAGGAGAGCCGGGCTTTGGCCAGGGAGTACGGATTTGATCACGATCTTGGGTATACGGTGGAGCAGGGGGAGGTGGATGGTGCTACCCTTTTAAACGCCCAGGAGCTGTGGAAAAAGGAGAAGGACAGCGGCAAGCCTATTTTGGCGGTGTTTGTGGCCGACGTGTCCGGCTCCATGAACGGGGAGCCCTTAAATTCCTTAAAGACATCCCTGATCAACGGTATGCGCTACATCAACACTGCCAACTATGTAGGGCTGGTGTCCTACTCGGACGACGTGGTGATCAATGTGCCGGTGGGGGAGTTTAATTTAAATCACCAGTCCGCCTTTAAGGGGGCTGTGGAGAATCTCACCGCCTCGGGAGGCACAGCCACCTTTGACGGGATCATCGTGGCGGCTGACATGCTGATCAAGGCGGCGAAGGAGTACCCGGAGGCAAAGATGATGATGTTTGTCCTGTCCGACGGGGAGACCAACCGGGGGTACGCCTTAAAGGACATTGAGGAGCCGATAGACGCCCTGAACATTCCCATCTACACCATTGGGTACAATGCGGATATCCCGGCTCTTGAGAGCATTTCCGCCATCAACGAGGCGGCAAATATCAATGCGGATTCCGATGATGTGGTCTATAAATTAAAGAATCTGTTTAATTCCAGCCTGTAGGGCAGGAGACGGGAGTTTTGGGAGGCGGCGCCCGGGCAGAGCGGGAGACGGGAGTTTTGGGAGGCGGCGCTTGGGCAGGGCAGAAGGCGGGAGTTTTTCGGGGCGGCGCCTGGGGAGAGCGGAAGACGGGAGTTTTTCGGGGCGGCGTCTGGGCAGAGCAGAAGGCGGGAGTTTTTCGGTGCGGCA
Source organism: uncultured Hungatella sp. (assembly GCA_910585645.1). GTDB lineage: Bacteria > Bacillota > Clostridia > Lachnospirales > Lachnospiraceae > UBA3402. The sequence continues at coordinate 6,990 of CAJUFP010000138.1, forward strand.
CCCGGGCGGAGCAGAAGGCGGGAGTTTTGCGGTGCGGCGCCAGGGCCAGGGCCGGAGGCCGGCGTCCCGCCTAAAGAATTTAAGTGAAGAGGAGAATACGGTATGGCATTTACATTGGAACTTCCCAAGAAGGAGGAGATCAAAAAGGTCGTGGAGGCCGAGACGGCGGTGGACCGGGAGACTTCTCTGTTGATCTCGGACGCGTCAAAGGAAAAGGGCGATGAGATCCTGAACGCGGATATTGACAGTTTTCAGGACAGGAAGGAGCTGACCAAGGCCATCGAGGAGTTTGGGGCGGACGTGGTGAAAAAGTCCGCGGATAAGAATTCCATCATGAAGACCAGGATCGGGGAGCTGTCCAGGGCAGGGGGCGAGAGCGGGGCTGTGGCCAACGGGCTGGAGGCCCTTTCCAGGCAGATGAAGGATCTGGACCCGTCAGGGGTGGATTTTGTAAAGAAAGGGCCTCTGGGCAATCTGTTCAACCCGGTGCGCTCTTATTTTAACAAGTTTAAGGCAGCGGACTCGGTGATCGGGGAGATCGTGGAGTCTCTGGACAAGGGGGCCAGGACCCTTCGGGACGACAACACCACCCTGGAGCTGGAGCAGGCTTCTATGCGGGAGCTGACAAAGCAGCTGAACCAGAAGATCGCGCTGGGCCAGGAGCTGGACGATTATCTGACAGAACAGATCGGGCGGCAGCGGGATCTTTACGGGGACAGTGAGAAGGTGAAGTTTGTGGAGGAGGAGATCTTGTTTCCCCTAAGGCAGCGGATGATCGATTTTAACCAGATGCTGGCTGTGAACCAGAACGGCATCCTTGCCATGGAGGTGATCCGGAAGAATAATTATGAGCTGATCCGCTCTGTGAACCGGGCTCAGACCGTGACCGTGGCGGCGCTCAACGTGGCGGTCACCGTGGCCGGGGCGCTGTACAATCAGAAGATCGTGCTGGAAAAGGTGAAGGTGTTAAACCAGACCACCAATGACATGATTGCCTCCACATCCCGGATGCTGAACACCCAGGGAGCCGAGATCCAGAAGCAGGCCATGGACTCGAATCTCCAGGTGGAGACCCTTCGGGAGGCTTTTCGGGAGACGTTAGGGGCGCTGGATTCTATTAACCAGTATAAGCAGAAGGCCCTTCCGCAGATGAAGGAGACCATCGCCCAGTTTCGGGATCTGGCCCGGGAGGGGGAGCGGGTGATCCGGAATATGGAGGAGTCCGCGGTTATGAGGAGCGGGAGTTAAAGCGGGAGGAGAGGATCGCAAGGGGCAGATGAATACAAAGATTTCCATTGGCGTCCAGAGTTTTGAGAAAATTCGGGAAGCCCATTCCTTTTATATTGATAAAAATGATCCAGACGTGGTTTAAAAAACCTTCCGCGCGTTATAACGACTTTGTAAAAGCGATGATGGCTGACCATGTGGGATATATGAACCAGTACATGAATCAGATGGCCTCGTCGGTGTTCAGCTTTTTTGATACGGGAAAGCATCCGTCTGATGAGGCGGAGCCGGAACGTTTTTACCACGGTTTTGTCCTGGGGCTTATGGCGGACGCAAAGCTTGACTATGTGATCACGTCTAACCGGGAGAGTGGTCTGGGAAGGTATGATGTGGTCATGGAGCCGCGAAACAAGGGCGACTTTGCCTATGTGCTGGAATTTAAAGGAAAGGATCCCCATTCGGAGAAAACCCTGGAAGACACGGTAAAGAGCGCCCTTGACCAGATTCGCGGCAGGGATTATGACAGGGTGCTGACAGAGAGAGGAATTCCAAGAGAAAGGATCCGACATTACGGTTTTGCATTTGAAGGGAAACGGATCCTTATTGGATAGAAGAGGGAGGAAGAGATTATGTCTATCGAGAGAGCAAAAGCGTATTTGAAAACGTTGGGCATGGAGGAAAGGATACTGGAGTTTGACGTATCCAGCGCCACGGTGGAGCTGGCTGCCGCGGCTTTAAACTGCCAGCCGGAGAGGATCGCTAAGACCTTGTCTTTTATGGTGGGGGATCAGGCGCTGTTGGTGGTGGCTGCCGGGGACGCGAAGATCGACAACAAAAAGTACAAGGCGCAGTTCGGGACAAAGGCCAAGATGCTTTCGCCTCAGGAGGCGGAGACTTTGGTGGGCCACGCGGTGGGCGGAGTCTGCCCTTTTGGGGTTAATGAGGGGGTCAGAGTGTGTCTGGATGTGTCTCTGAAACGGTTTGAGACGGTATTTCCCGCCTGCGGAAGTTCGAACAGCGCCATAGAGCTGACCATTCCGGAGCTGGAGCAGTGTTCAGGATATGAACAGTGGGTGGATGTGTGCAAAGGATATGAGGGAGCATAGAAGATATGGGAAAGAGGGAGATCGCCAGGCAGGTGAGAGCGTATCATCCGTGGAATGAGCAGGAGGAGAGGGATCAGCAGGTGATCCTTGGATGCCTGGAGGGGATGCCGGATGTTTTTTTTCGCTCGAATCTTACGGCCCATATGTCGGCTTCCGCCTGGGTGGTGAACAAAGGGAGGGACAAGGCGCTGATGGCCTATCACAAGATTTATGATTCCTGGGCCTGGCTGGGAGGCCATGCGGACGGCGAGGAGGATCTGCTGGCTGTGGCTCTTCGGGAGGTTCGGGAGGAGAGCGGCATTGAAGAGGTGGAGCCTGTGACGACGGATCTGTTTTCCCTGGAGGTGCTGACTGTGGACGGCCATGAGAAGCGGGGCGTGTATGTGCCAAGCCATCTTCATCTGAATGTGACCTATCTTCTGGAGGCGGATGAGTCCCAGAGGGTACGGGTGAAGGAGGATGAAAACAGCGGGGTGGCCTGGTTTGGGCTTCGGGAAGCGGTGGAGGCGTCGTCGGAGCCGTGGTTTCGGGAAAGGGTTTATGGGAAGCTTAATGAGAAGCTGAGGGTGTGGCAGGTGTCAGGTTTTTGAATTGGTGTATAATTGAGTGAGCAAATGGGCGGGGATTGTCGTGAGGCCAGTCAGAGAAGGAGAGATGTCCCGTCCGGGTTCAGATATGCCAAACATTCCGCTGAGCCCTTAAAGCGGAATGTTTGGCATATCTGAACCCGAACGGCACACAGCCGCCCTTCCCTCTCTGACTTCACGACTAACTCCGCTTTTGCTCACTCAATTATACACCAATTTATGTATTGAAATTACTGCTTTCATATGGTACACTAAACCCACAGCATTCTGGCTGTGGATTTATATATCAGTCGTTTACTTAACTTTTTTGATCTAGGTTT
>CAJUFP010000139.1 GCA_910585645.1 uncultured Hungatella sp.
ACTGGTTCCCGCTTTAAGGGCTCATCGGAATGTTTGGCATATCTGAACCCGAACAGGACCATCCTTCCCTTCTCTGACTGGCCTCACGACTCCCCCGCCCATTTGCTCACTCAATTATACACCTAATTCCGCTCCCTTCCTCCCCCTCTTCTCTCAAGGTCCATTTCCTACTTCTTTTTCGCGCTCTACGCCATCTCGTCCTCCTTAAGCGCCTCCCGTTTTAACTCCCGCTTCCGCTTGGTCATAAGCCCTCCGATCCTTCCGCTCTCCTTTGCCGTCAGGCTGCGCCATCCGTTCTCCATTACTTTATCGCTAAGCCCCAGTTCCGTGGCAATCTCAAATTTCAGCAGCTCCTCCGGCGTCTTCAAGCTGGCAGGGTCAAAAGGCTTTTCATTCTTCTTCTTAGACATAATTACGGGTATACTCCTTTCCTTAATTCACTAGAGAGTATACCCGTTTTCCCTTATCCTATTCCTCGTCAGAAATTGTCCGGCGGGATGATGATCGCAGCCACAAAGTACGCCAGAGCCCCGGCCCCTGTGCAGGCGAAGATCGCCCACACAAGCCTGACCAACGTAGGATCTATGTTCAGGTACTCGCCGATGCCTCCGCACACTCCGCAGAGCATACGGTTACTGCCTGATCTGTAAAGCTTCTTTCCGAAATCCATAAAAACACTCCTCTCGCAAAATATTTATTGAAACGACACGTCAATAGCCCCTGTTTTGCACTCCAGTTTGGCCTTTTTCGCTGCCCCGGGGTTCTCGATGACGCTCTCCCGGTTCAAAACGCCCTTCTCCTGCCCGTCTATGAGGATGGAGCCGGCCGCGGCCTCCACCTGGTACCAGAAATCCTCCTGGCTTCCCTCTATCCGATACTGAATGCTTCCGGCATTGCACTCTGCGTCCATCTCCCGGCCTACCTGGCCCTCATAGATCAATTCCCCGGCCTTACACTCCCCATCCAGCTCCTGAACCGCGCCGCCCGACACTTCCAGATACCCGGCCTTTACCTCCAGATCCAGCTTCTCTGCCGTCACCTGGCTCATGGATATCCCTCCGGCCTTTACCTCCAGATCCACCTGGCGGAAATTCGCGCCTGCAGGGATCCGGATCTGGGCAGCAGGCTTTTCCTCATTTAAATCCTCGATCCAGTCCTTCCAAAGGCTGCCGTCTATCCAGCTGTCCGCGTCCCAAAAATCCGTCCCTGTATGAAGCCCCACATAGATCTCAAGCTTATCCTCATCCAGTTCCTGACGGCACCGGTAATCCTCATCGCTGCTGGTGACCACGATCTGGTCCGTGGACGGGTCTGCCACGATCTCAACAAGACCTCCGGCCACCTCGATCTCCAGCTGCCTCACCACCGTGGCCCCTGACTTTGCCTGGCCGCCAGACACCGCTGCCTTTGTCCCCACAGCCCCATCCTGTCCCGCGCCTACAGACCTGTCCGGCGCTCCTTCTTCCTCTATGACACCGTCCGCCTCATAAGCCGCTTCCTCCCTCTCCCTGTCTGCCCTGGCCATCTCCTCCAGGGCTTCCCTCTCATCCTCAAACCTTGCGAGCCCATAACTTCTATTCCGAAAATAGGCAAATCTGCCTCCCATGGCCCACGCTCCCATGCACAGCACGGTTCCTGTGCCGATGCAGGCCACAGCCCCTATGATCATTCCTTTTACCCAGCCTTTCATAACTTCTCCTTCCTCCTTCCATGAACCAGCCTTCCAAGAGCGTCAACAATTGCCCGGATCAACCATGGTATGAACTTTCCGTAAAATAAGATGGACACCAGAAGGCTCAAAAGCCCCAGTCCTATGACCACCACGCCGGCGCCAAACATCAAAAGCCCGCTGGCCGCCCAATGCACCATGGCCAAAATCCCCACCACGCACAGTCCCGCGCCTGCCAAAAGAAGAGCAACCGTCAGCACTGCCAAAAGCACGATAAGCCCAACCAAAAGCCCCAGAGCTCCGGCAAACAGCCCTGTCAAGGTCCCGCCCACGCCCACCAAAATCGGCGCCATGACAAAAAACAAGATCACCCACAACACGATCTTTAGGGGGCCGCTGGTTCGAAACTTCCTCTGTCCTCCCCCCTGGTCTTTCTGGCTCGCCCCCTGCTGTCCCTGCCCAAAGCTGCCGCCGCCCGAAGCCTGCTGCCACCCACTCCCGGACGGGGCTTTTTCCCCCTCCTCCGGCAGATCAAGCCGTTTGGCCACCTGGTAGCCGGGGTCCCGAAACCGCTCATCCTCATAGCCCCGCTCCGTAAACTCCCCGCCGTCCTCCAGATTCCCCGCCAGCTCGGACCGGATGATGGCTGCGATCCGCTCCGGGCTGCCGAAATCCTCCATGGCCTTCCCCGCGTCATCCCCCGCCTCCTCCAGATAATCCCGGTAGTAGGCAATGGCGTCCGCCTTCTCCTCCTGGGGAATATCCGACAAAAGATACTCCAGCCTTTCCATAAACTCATTTCTGTTCATCACTCTGCTCCTCCAATATACGTGAGATTTTCCCGGAATACACAGCCCACTCGCCCCGGTACAGATTCAGCTGTATCCGTCCCTTCTCCGTGATACGGTAATACCTTCGGTTCCTGCCGTCAATGGCAAGGTCGTACACCTCCAGACAGTCCTCCTTCAAAAGCCTTCGCAAAACCGGGTAAAGCGTTGACTCCGAAATCTCTATGGCCCCTCTCACATCCTGCGTTATCTTATAGCCATAGGTTCCTTTTATAGTCCTTGACACCACCGCAAGGACTATGGCGTCCAAAAGGGCCGCGCCTGTGTTAAATACCATCACTCCACTCCTTGTCTCTTGGTCTGTTAATGGGTTTCATCTATAATATTGTTTCTTTTTCTATATTATATATTGTATAATATTGTTTGTCAAGCATTTTATATATTAAGATTTTGCTCCCTTATCCCCCTCTCTCAAAAAAAGGACATCACCCAAAGGCATACACCTCCGACTGATATCCTCCATTTATCTATCGAGCACTCTCAGAAACTCCCTGCGCCCATCGCTGTGACTGAATTTCCAAGCGCGCTCTATCCCTCCAACTTCCTTACGCCCCCTGATACACCACATCCCTGTTAAGAAGCCCCTCCTTCACTGCCAGACGGTACTTCTTAATCATATCCCCGATCTGGGCCCTGGTGTAGGGCTTGATGATAAACCCAAAAGCCCGGATCTTCCACGCCTCCAGGGAAAACCCCGGGATCCCTGACAGAAGCACCACCTCCGGGTGGACCTCCCTCTCATAGATCATGGAAGCCAGGGTGATCCCGCTGATCTCCGGCATCACCACATCGGAGAACACCAGATCCACCGGATTCTCCTCCACAAACTGCATAGCCGCCACAGCGTCGTCAAAACTCCCCAAAAACTCCACGCCCTCCATGGCGCGGAGAATGGAAGTCAGCCGCTCCTTAAGCTCCGGCGAATTGTCCACTACAATGACCTTGATGTCCATATATCCCTCCACAAATCCTGTCCCACACGAAAAGGACGCGCCTTCCGCAAGCGCCCTCCCCGCCATACCGCAAAAAGACCGCCAGCCAAAAGGCCGGCGGTTCAAACTCCTGCTTTTCCGTCATCCGGATATCCCGCATCCCGTATCAGTCCGCAGCTTAATACTCCTCCGCTGCCATGGCCTCCACATCCACGTCCACCACGTCGTCATCATACTCCTGCACCGGCTGCATCTGAAGAGCCTTCATGCTCAGGCTGATCTTCCTGTCCGCCTCGTTAAAGTCAACGATCTTGGCCTCGATCTCCTGGCCGATGGACAGAACGTCAGCAGGCTTCTCCACGTGCTCCCTGGAGATCTGGGATACATGCAGCAGAGCGTCCACGCCCGGCTCCAGCTCCACAAAAGCGCCGAAATCTGTCATGCGGGCCACTCTGCCCACAACCACGTTGCCAGCGCCGTACTTCATAGCAGCGTCGGCCCACGGGTTGGCCTCCGGGAACTTAAGGCTTAAAGCGATCTTCTCGCCGTTAATATCCTTGATCATGGTCACCAGCTTCTCGCCGGTCTTAAACACCTTCTTCGGGTTCTCCACACGGCCCCAGGACATCTCGGAGATGTGCAGCAGGCCGTCCGCGCCGCCAAGGTCGATAAACGCGCCGAAGTCTGTCACGTTCTTCACAACGCCCTCCACCCGGTCGCCGATCTGAATCCGCTCAAACAGGGCCTTCTGCATCTCAGCCTTTCTGGCCACCATCAGCTGCTTTCTGTCGCCGATGATCCTTCTTCTTCTGGGATTGAACTCCGTGATCACGAACTCAATCTCCTGACCCGCGTATTTTGTCAGATCCCTCTCATAGGAATCGGACACCAGGCTGGCGGGGATAAACACCCTGGTCTCCTCCACCACTACGCTTAAGCCGCCGTCCAGAACCTGGGCCACCTTAGCGGTCAGCACCTCCTGGTTATTAAAGGCCTCCTCCAGGCGCTTGTTGCCCCGGTCGGCAGCCAGCCTCTTGTAGGACAGGGCCACCTGGCCTTCACCGTCATTGACCTTGATGACTTTCGCCTCCATCTCGTCCCCCACCTTTACCACAGTGGTGAGATCGACACCGGACTCATTGGTATATTCGTTTCTGGGAATAATGCCGTCGGACTTGTAGCCAATGTTCAAGACGATTTCATCTTCTTTCACGTCGATGACCTTACCAGTGACAATCTCTCCTGTACGTATTGTTTTCAACGATTCTTCCAACATTTGTTCAAACTCATTTAATACCTCTGACATTCGTATGAACCTCCTCAATAATATTCTTGGGGGTTGAAGCCCCCGCTGTAATACCTACGCTGCGCACAGAACTTACACTTTCAGGATCAAAATCGCCCACAGTTTGAATGTAATAGGTGTTTTTACACTCCTTTCGGCATATCTCGTACAGTTTGCGGGTATTGGAACTGCTTTTTCCGCCTACAACAATCATGGCATCTACCTGCGAAGCTATACGTCCAGCTTCTACTTGTCTTTCCTGTGTTGCATTGCAAATCGTATTTAAAACAAATATATCATAACCCTTTTCCGAAAATTTTTCAACTAAATCTTGAAATTTATTGTAATTAAATGTCGTCTGGGACACGATACACAGTTTTTCCCCCGTAAGATCGGGCAGATCGGCCATGTCCGCCTCATCTTTTACCACCAAAGTCTTCTCATCGCCCCACCCCCGGATGCCCTGCACCTCCGGGTGATCCTTATCGCCGATGATGATGACGCGCCGCCCCAGGCTGTTTTGCTCCTGTACAATCCGGTGGATCTTCTTCACAAAAGGACAGGTGGCGTCCACCACATGAAGCCCCCGGGCCTTTATGCTGTCATAGACCGCCCTGCCGACCCCGTGGGAGCGGATGATCACAGTCCCCTCCTCAAGGCCTTCCAGGCTCTCCTCGTCAGGCAGTACCCTGACGCCTCTGCCCTCTAAGTCCCGGACCACCTCCTCGTTGTGGATAATGGGACCCAGGGTAAAAATAGGGGGATGGCCTGTCTCGATCTGCTCATACACCTTCTGCACAGCCCGCTCCACACCAAAACAAAACCCGGCCGTCTTTGCCACCACCACTTCCATCTACCTGCTCTCCTCCAGTCCCCGTCCTTTTGCCGTCATAAGGATAGCGTCCACCACCTGGTCAATGGTCATATCCGACGAATCCAGAAAAACGGCGTCCTCTGCCTGCTTTAGAGGAGCGATGTCCCGGTTCATGTCCCGATGATCCCTCTCAATAATATCTTGCTCAATTTCTTCCAAATTACACATCTGACCCTTTTCTTTCAGCTCCTTAAATCTCCGCAGAGCCCGCACATGGCTGCTGGCTGTCAGATAGATCTTGGTCTGGGCACCGGGAAGGACGCAGGTGCCGATGTCCCGCCCGTCCATGATCACGTTCTCCTCTGCGGCAAGCTGCCTCTGCAGCTTAAGAAGCTTCTGTCTCACCGGGGCGTAGACCGATATGGCTGACGTCATGGACCCAACCTCCTCCGTACGGATCAGACCGGACACGTCCTCCCCGTTTAACCACACCTGCTGCGCCCCATCCTCATACTTAAGGGAAATGTTCATCCTTTGGCAGGCCGCCTCTATGGCGCTCTCGTCATTTCTGTCAAGGCCCTCCCGCAGGCAGTAAAGGGCCATAGCCCGGTACATGGCTCCCGTGTCCACGTAGATGAATCCCAGCTTTGCCGCAGCCTTTTTGGCGATGGTGCTCTTTCCGGCTCCGGCCGGGCCGTCGATGGCGATGTTGTACGTTGTCATATGATTTTATTGGCTCCTTTTTCATGTTATGCGAGATCATTCACAATCCGCCCAGCAATGCCTCTGCCCGGGACATATCATGGATATATCCCTTGATCACCTGAGCGATCCTCTCTTTATTATCGGCAGACAATGGCCTGGAGCAATACACGGCATAATACATAGCCGCTAACTCTGCCTTTGAATACTTTGCCACGATCTGGTCGAGGCTATGATTCTGAAAGATCTCAAATACCTCTGTTTTTTCATATGTGGAATTCTCTTCTTTTTTGACGACAGATTTTTTCTTTCCATTCTTAAGTTTGCTTTTATTTACCTTTTTTAACGTTTCAAGAAAGAGATCCACGTCCTCCACATAGATTATTCCATATATGATATCATTGATCTTACATATTTGCAATGCGGTTTAAAACACTTTTCGCTTGATATCCTCCTCAAAAAAGCAGACATTCTCATTTGTCTGCGCGCATTTTTCGGCAATGGTGTCCTTAAGGCTTTTCAGCGCCTGACCGTAATTGACCTGCCCCCTGATTGTCATCTGTTCTTTCCGCAACCTTCTCCTCCTGACTCTTTTGAATGTAGATTCTCCGGTTTTACCACGGAATATGACTCCCGGCCGCCCACCCTGTGGACCAGGCGATCTGCAGATTAAACCCGCCCGTAACCCCGTCCAGATCCAGCACCTCCCCCGCAAAGTACAGCCCCTCAACCAGCTTAGACTCCATGGTCTTGGGCTTCACTTCCTTCACGTCAACGCCCCCCTGGGTGATGATGGCCTCCTTAAAATCCCGAAGCCCGGTAAGCACACACGTAAACCCCTTTGTGGCGTCCACAAGCCCCAACCGCTCCGCCTTGGTGATCTCGTTGACCTTCTTCTCCGGCGAAATGCCGCTGCGCCTTATCATCACCGGTATCAGCTTTGCCGGGAAAAGGCGTCCTAAGGCGTTCTTAAACTGCTTGTTGGAACACTCCTCAAAATCCCTAAGGATCCTGGCGTCCAGCTGCTCCCTGTCAAGAGCCGGCTTCAAGTCAATGGACAAGGTAAGGGGCTTTTTCGCAAGCGTCCTGGCCACAAAACTGCTGGCGCTTAAGATAATCGGCCCGCTGACCCCAAAATGGGTAAACAAAAGCTCCCCGAACTCCCGGTAAAGCTCCCTGCCCCGGTCGTCAAAGACCGCTGCCTCCACATGCTTTAGAGACAGGCCCATCAGCTCCTTGATCTCCGGCTCCTTCACAAGAAACGGAACCAGAGCAGGCACAGGCTCTATGATCCTGTGGCCCTGGTCCCTGGCAAAACGGTACCCGTCCCCCATAGAGCCGGTGGCCTCATAGGACACCCCTCCCGTGGCCACGATCACCGCGTCGCCCCGCTCCTCAAAAGCCCTGCCTCCGTCCCGGGACCCATGCCTCACCGCCCGGATCCCCCGGCATCTTCCCTCCTCCACAAGGATCTCCTTCACCTCACAAAACAGATGGACCACAACCCCCAGATCCTTCATGGCCCTTACAAGGGCGTTTATCACGTCCGAAGACTTATCCGACACCGGAAACACCCGCATGCCCCGCTCCACTTTCACGGGACACCCGTTTCGCTCCAAAAGATCCATCATGTCCTGGTTGGTAAACCTGGAAAAACTGCTGTACAAAAATCTGGGATTGGTCACCACATGACCCATCATCTCCTCCATATCGCAGGCATTGGTCACATTGCACCGGCCCTTGCCTGTGATAAACAGCTTCTTTCCCAGCTTCTCATTTTTCTCATATATGTGGACCTCATGCCCACAACCTGCGGCGGCGATGGCCGCTGCCATAGAGGCCGCGCCACCGCCGATGATCAACACCTTGCTCATACTGTCACGCCTGGTTCAGATGGATCGCGAATCCCGCGATCTCCTCTTCAAAGTAGATAAATACGGTCTTCCCGTCCTCCACCTTTCTGGTCTCTTCCACAGGGGTCATGCCCCGGCTCTGAAAATACTCGATCGCCTTGTCGCAGTCATTGACCCTGACGGCGATATGGCCCACGCTGCCCCGGCCGTTCCCCTTCATGATCTCAACCAGGTCCCCGGCCCACACCGACTTCTCCCCCTCTCTGGTGGGAAGCCCTAAAAGCCTTAAAAAGTCTGCCGCCCACGCGGCCGCCTCCTTAGGGCTGTCGGCATTGATCCCAATGTGTCCTACTTTCATGTCAAACCGTTTTACCGCGTCCTTCTCATTCATCGCTCATCAGCCTTTCTTTTTCACTTCCTTGATCTTCTTCTCCAGGGCCTCCACCACAGTCCGAAGGACCTTCACCCTGGCATAATACTTGGAGTTGCCTTCCACAACGATCCACGGCGCGTAGGTGGTGGACGTCCTCACCAACATCTCATCCACAGCCTGCTCGTACTGATCCCACTTCTCCCGGTTGCGCCAGTCCTCGTCCGTGATCTTCCACTGCTTGGCCGGATTCTCCATCCGCTCCTTAAACCGCCGCTCCTGCTCATCTTTGTCAATGTGGAGCCAGAACTTTAAGACCACAGCCCCAAAATTAGCCATGTGGGATTCCATCTCATTGATCTCCTGGTAAGCCCGCTTCCACTCCGCCTCGGTGCAGAATCCCTCGATCCGCTCCACCATGACCCTGCCGTACCAGGTCCGGTCAAAGATGGCGATGTGGCCTGCCTTTGGCATATTGTTCCAGAACCGCCACAGGTAATGATGTACTTTCTCAATGTCATTGGGGGAGGCTGTGGGATTCACCTGATAGCCTCTGGGGTCCAGATGGCTGGTAAGCCGCTTGATGGCTCCGCCCTTTCCACCCGCGTCCCAGCCCTCAAACCCCAGAACCACGGGGATGCGCAGCCGGTACAGCTCATTGTGAAGGCGCTCCAGACGCTTCTGTAAGGAAGCCAGTTCCTTTTTGTACTCCTCCTTTGTAAGGCTCTTAGACAGGTCGATGCCTGACAGCACCCCGTTCTGGAACCGCTCTTCCTTCTTCCTGCTCTGTTTCTTTTTCGACTCCTTTGCCTCCTCGCGCCTTTCCTCCAGGGCAGCAGCCAGCCGGTCAGCCACTGTGGTCAGGATCTTCATGGCGGCGTAATCCTTGTCCGTGGACTCGATAATGGTCCAGGGCGCGTACTCGGTGTCCGTCCGCTCCAGCATCTCCTCATTGATCTTAAGGTAGGTGTCGTACTCTTTATTTCTCTTCCAGTCCTGCTTGTTCACCCTCCAGGAGGTCCCCTTTGACTCATCCAGCTTTTTAAACCGCTTCTTCTGCTCCTCCCTGGAAATGTGCAGAAACAGCTTGATGATCACGGTCCCGTCGTCAGTCAGCTGCTTCTCAAAGGACAAAATATCCTGAAACGCTCCCTCCAGATCCAGCTCCTTTTCCGGATAATCAAACCGGTCCCTCTGGACAATACTGTACCAGCTTCTGTCATAGACCGCGATCCGCCCCTTGGCAGGGATCTTGGTCCAGTACCTCCACAGAAACGGCCTCATCTGCTCCTCCTCATTGGAGGAGTTGGTGGCAAACACGGAAAATCCCCTGGGGTCCAGAGCCTGGATCAGGCGGTTGATCTGCACGCCCTTCCCCGCCGCGCCCATACCCTCAAACACGATCATCACCGGGATCCCCGCTGACTTGCACTCCCTCTGAAGTTCTGCCAGCCTGGCCCCCTCGGTCTCCACTACCTGCTTAAATGTGTTCTTATCCACCTTTTTCGACAGATCAATCTTCTCCAGCATAAACACGCCCTCCTTAACTATTTGTTCCGAACTTGTCTGTACCTGTTAGTATATCACATTTTGAACAATAATAAAACGGGAGAACGAGGATTTTTATAACATTTTCCTGGGCTTGTTACCGTTCATGGGGCTGTATTGGTGTATTGTTGAGTGAGCAAAGGGGCGAGGGGTGTCGTGAGGCCAGTCAGAGAAGGGAAGGATGGTCCTGTCCGGGTTCAGATATGC